>JAHELH010000111.1 GCA_024644285.1 Paracoccaceae bacterium
CGAAAGCCCGCCGCCTTCAGATCCTTCGAGATTTGCCGCGACAGCGGCGTTTCCGCCGGCACGTCCGACATCGTCGCGAACCGGTTCCGCAATGGCGCGCCGTCGACATAGCGCCACAGGAAGCGGTCGAATCCGTCAGCCGCCTCGATGGTCTGCCAGGCCCGCGCATTGCCGATGGTGGCCTCGATCTTGCCGCGGTGGCGCACGATCCCCGCATCGCCCAGCAGGCGCCCGATCTCGGTCTCGCCCCAGCCGGCGATGACGTTCGGGTCGAAATCGTGGAACGCGGCGCGGAAATTCTCACGCTTCTTCAGGATCGTGATCCAGGACAGCCCGGCCTGGAAGCCGTCGAGAATCAGCTTTTCCCACAGCGCGCGGCTGTCGTATTCCGGCACGCCCCATTCGGTGTCGTGATAGGCGACATAGATCGGCTCTTGCCCGCACCAGTCACATCGTTCGCCCATCTTTCCCCCGGTTCTCATGGCGTTACCGCCGCCCATTTCGGATTTTCCGAAAATTGGAACAAAACACGAATATTCACCGATCCTTTACGGTTTGAGGGCCATTGTCCACCGGTCTGGAGGATGTGGATCATGCGGGAATTCGATACGATGGCCGGCCTGCCGTCGCGCGGCGGCGCCGACAGCCCGCTGGACTGCGCGATAACCGAGCGCGACCGCGACACCATGAACATGGTGCGCGACGCGATTGCGGAAAACAACGTGCTGATGGCCTACCAGCCGGTCGTGCAGACCGCCCGTCCCGACCGCCCGGCCTTCTACGAAGGCCTGATCCGGGTCCTCGACCGCAGCGGGCGCATCATCCCCGCGCGCGACTTCATCGACGTCATCGAAACGTCCGAGATGGGCCGGCAGATCGATTGCCTGTCGCTGGAAATCGGCCTGCGCGCGCTTGCCGAGCATCCCGAAATCCGCCTGTCGATCAACATGTCGGCACGCTCCATCGGCTATCCGCGCTGGGTCCGGACGCTGCGCCACGGGCTGGCCGCCGGGCCCACCGTCGCGGAGCGCCTGATCCTGGAAATCACCGAAAGCTCGGCCATGGTGATGCCCGACATCGTCCAGGTCTTCATGGCCGACCTGCAGAAACAGGGCATCGCCTTCGCGCTGGACGATTTCGGCGCGGGCTACACGTCGTTCCGCTATCTGCGGGACTTCTATTTCGACGTGTTGAAGATCGATGGCCAGTTCATCCGCGACATCCACAAGAACCCCGACAACCAATGCCTGACCCAGGCGCTGATCTCGATCGCGCGCCACTTCGAGATGTTCACCGTCGCCGAATACGTCGAAACGGCACAGGACGCCGAGTTCCTGGCCGAAATCGGCATCGACTGCATGCAAGGCTATTATTTCGGACATCCCTCCACGCGGCCGATCTGGACTCTGATGGACGAGGAGGCGCGCAAGGCCGGCTGATCCATCGGCACCGCGGGGCTGGCAGCCAAAGGTCCGCCCCGCTGGAGGGCGGACCCATGGATTGTTCGTCCGGCGTCACTGCCGGTGAAACAGCCACCGGAAGGCGTCGGAAACGGCCTTGGCACGTTCGATCCGCGCCGCGCGGTAAGCCTTGCGATAGGTCGGGGTGTGGCCGATCTCGATCATGGTCTGTCCTTACTTCAGTGAATTTGAACTGTGAGAAATATGTGATCCCTGTATCATATTGACAAACGAGACTTTTCATTCGTTCAGTTAAGATATACTTATCTGATATGGCCGAACGCCTGCCCCCGCTCACCGCCCTGCGCGCCTTCGAGGCCGCTGCGCGGCACATGAGTTTCGCCCAGGCCGCCGCGGAACTGAACGTCACCCCGGCCGCGCTGTCCTTCCAGATCAAGTCGCTCGAGGAACACCTGGGGCAGGCGGTCTTCCGGCGGCTCAACCGCGCCGTCGAACTGACCGAGGCCGGCCGCGCGCTGCTGCCCGGCGCGTCAGAGGGATTTGCCGCACTGGCGCAGGGCTGGCGCGCGGCGCGGCGGGTCGGCGACGCCGCCACGCTGACGGTGACCGCGGGCCCGGCCTTTACCGCCAAGTGGCTGGCCCCGCGCCTTTTCCTGTTTGCCCAGGCGAACCCGAAAATCGAATTGCGGTTCTCGGCGACGCTGCGGCTGCTCGATTTCGAGCGCGACGAAGTCGATGTCGCCATCCGGTTTGGAAGCGGCATCGACGAGGGGTTGTTCTCGCTGCCCCTGCTTGACGAATGGGTGACGCCGATGATGTCCCCCAAGCTGGCGGCCCGGCTTGCCGCGCCCGGCGACCTGAAAGCCGCCGCCCTGCTGCACCAGGACGATACCGGGTTTCTCGACCCGCCGGTGACCTGGGAGACCTGGTTCAATGCCGCCGGGATCGGCGCCGCGCCCACCGGGGGGCCGCGGTTCAGCCAGGCCGATCATGCCGTCGACGCGGCCCTCGCCGGGGCCGGCGTTGTCCTGGGGAGAATTTCGCTGACATACGGGGCCTTGAAGGATGGCGCGCTCGTCGCGCCGTTCCGGCCCGCCCTGCGACTGCCGGCGCAATACCGTGTCGTTTGTCCGAAGGGCACGGAAACCCGGCCTCAGCTGCGCGCCTTCATCAAGTGGATCGTGGCGGAAACCGTCGAGATGCAACAATTCACGGCTGGCATGAACATTGTCGATCCCGCGCCGCGCTGACGCGGATCAGGGCCGGCGCCGCGCGCCGGCGTGCCCTCGTCGCGGCAGTCTAGCTGCCGGACAGCCTGTAGATCTCTTCCTTGAGCCTAAGCTTCTGTTTCTTGAGTTCGGTGATGTGGAGGTCGTCGGTCCCGGGGCTTTTTTGCGCCATTTCAACCATTTCCGACAGAGATTCGTGCTTTTTCCGGAGTTCCTGCAAGTGCGAACTCATGGTCATCCTCATCCTCCTATCTGCTCTGTGTAGCCCGAGTGCAGCACAAAAACCGCGTTTTGTCACGACAGTCTTTCGCCAAGGGCTTTACAACACGTAAACATGCCGGCTCAGATTTCCAGACGCGCGGCGAAATTCGCCCCGTCCCGCAGGATTGCCGATATTTCGCCGGTGTAATCCTCTGCGTCGCGGCTATGGTCTGCGCCGCGGTGCAGGATGGCCGGCGCCAGCAGGCGCAACGGGCTGCGGGCGCCCTTGACCGCGCGCAACAGGATCAGCGAAGCGGCACGGCCCTCGCGCGGGAGCAGCGGCAATAGGGCGATGCGCCCGACGCGCCCGTCGCAGCCGGTCAGGATATCGGTCAGACGTTCAGGCCGCTGGATCAGGCTGAGCACTCCGCCGGGGCGAAGCCGGCGGATGCCCGCGTCGATCCAGACGGCGAGCGGCGTGTCCTCGGCCAGCGCCGCCTCGCGCCCGGCGTCGTTTGCCCTTGTGCCGCCGCGCCGGAAATAGGGCGGGTTGGCGATCACGTGATCGAATTGCCGCGCCCGCAGGATCTCCGGCATCTGCGCCACGTCGCCCTCGACCACGTCCAACGCCAGGCCGTTGTCGGCGGCGTTCCGCCGCGCCAGCGCGGCATAGTCCGGCTGCCGCTCCAGCCCGGTCAGATCCAGCCCGCCGACGCGCGCCTGCAGCGCCAGCGACGCCACGCCCACCCCGCAGCCGATTTCCAGCACCGACTGCCCAGGCTGCGCCATGGCGAAGGCCGCCAGCAGGATCGGATCGACCCCGGCGCGGTAGCCGGCCTTTGGCTGACAGATCGACAGGCGGCCGCCGAGAAAGGCGTCGCGGGTCAGTCCGGTCTCAGCCGTCGATGGAGATGTCATTGTCGCGCAGGATCGCCTTGGCACGGAACAGGTCGCGGTCGGCCACCATCAGCCGCCGCGGCAGGATCCCGATCGATCCCTCCAGCGCGCTCATGTGGACGTCCATTGGAAAGCAGTCTATATCCTCGCCCTCGAGCAGGGCTGTGGCAAAGGCGATGATCGTGGGATCGTTGGTGCGCAAAAGCTCTTTCATGTCTTCGATGTAGGGGCACGGACCCCGGTTTGTCGAGTGGGCTGACGGCACGGTGATGGGATTGGACGAGACACAGGCCAAGCCGCACGAGCGCCTCGCGGCGCGGCTGGCCGACGACATGGGTGCGGTCAACGCGCTGATCGCCGCGCGCATGGCGTCCGAGCACGCGCCGCGCATCCCGCAGGTCACCGCGCATCTGGTCGAGGCCGGCGGCAAGCGGCTGCGGCCGATGCTGGTCCTGGCGGCGGCGCGGATGTGCGGCTATGGCGGGCCCTATCACGTGCACCTGGCGGCGACGGTCGAGTTCATCCACACCGCCACGCTGCTGCATGACGACGTGGTGGACGAAAGCGCGCGGCGCCGCGGGCGGCCGACGGCGAACCTGCTTTGGGACAACAAGTCCAGCGTGCTGGTGGGCGACTACCTGTTCGCCCGCGCCTTCCAGCTGATGATCGAGACCGGATCGCTGCGGGTGCTGGACATCCTGGCCAACGCCTCGGCGACGATCTCCGAGGGTGAGGTGCTGCAGCTGACCGCGGCGCGGGATCTCGCGACCGGCGAGGACACCTATCTGAAGATAATCCGCGGCAAGACGGCGGCGCTGTTCTCGGCCGCGACCGAGGTCGGCGGGGTGATCGCCGGTGCGCCGGATGCGCAGGTGCGGGCGCTGTTCGACTATGGCGACGCGCTGGGGATCGCGTTCCAGATCGTCGACGACCTGCTGGATTACGGCGGAGCGACGGACGCGATCGGCAAGAACGTGGGCGACGATTTCCGCGAGCGGAAGCTGACGCTGCCGGTGATCAAGGCGGTAGCGAAGGCCGACGCGGAGGAGCGGGCGTTCTGGACGCGGGTGATCGAGAAGGGCGCGCAGCGCGACGGCGATCTGGCGCACGCGATGGCGCTTCTCGACCGGCACGCGGCGCTGCAGGCGACCCGGGCCGAGGCGCTGGACTGGGCCGAAAAGGCAAAGGCGGCGATCTTGAAGCTGCCCGACACAGAGCTGCGCGGGATGCTGCACGATCTGGCCGATTACGTGGTGGCGCGGATCAGCTGAGGCCGGGTGTCCTAGCTAGGACATAGGGTCAAGCTGTTGATTGTTATCAAGTTATCGCTAACATGTTTGCGTGGGGCGGCGGGCTGAAGACCGCCCTACGGCAGCCGCTAGGTGGCTTTAATCTGTGGCCACGGTGGCGACCGCAGTCACCTGGATCCAATGCCCTGGGAACATTGCCTTCGCCGCCTCGGCCACGTCGCGCGCCGCGCTCTCGTTGCCGTACATTCCCCAGCAGGTCGACCCCGACCCGGACATGTCGCAGTCGAGCGTCGCCGCCTGGGACCACGTCCACTTCAGCACCGCACCCACCCGATCGGTAAGTTCTGCCGCGCATTTGGTCAGTGCGTTGCGCGCCTGACTCGTCCAGCCCTGCAGATCCTCTAGCAGCAGCGGGTCGCCCCAGGCTCGGGGTTCGCGATAGTCCTCGTCACCGTAAAGCTCGGCGTAGACTTCGAATACGCGGGCGGTGTCCAGCACCACGCCCGGATTGACCAGCACCAGCCAGAACTCCGGCAGGCCCGGCACCGGCTGCACAGTCTCGCCGATCCCCGACATCAGCGCCGGCACCGGCGCCTGCAGGCAGACCGGCAAGTCCGCCCCCAGCGCAAGCGCCTCGTCGCCCGATAGCGACGCCACGTTCCAAAGTCGCGCCAGCGCCCGCAGCGCCGCTGCCGCATCCGAGGAACCGCCGCCCAGTCCGGCGCCGTTCGGCAGATGTTTTTCCAGGACGATCCGCGCCTTGGGCTGCACGCCTCGCCGTGCCGCCAGAAGGCGCGCCGCGCGCAGAACCAGGTTATCTTCGCCCGCCGGCACCCCTGACGCCATGGGCCCGGTCACGTGCAGCGACAGGTCGTCGGCGGCAGAAACGGACAGGCCGTCGCCCAGGTCGCGGGCAAAGACCACGAGGCTGTGCAGCAGATGATAGCCGTCGGCGCGGCGGCCGGTGATCTCGAGCGTCAGGTTGATCTTCGCCGGCGCGAAGGCCTCGATGCCTCGGCTCACCCGTCCTGCGCCGTCACCTTGATCGGCGGCGCGCCCTCTTCGTCCAGCACCACGTCCAGGCCGACTTCGAGCTTGCGGCGGATGCGCTCGGCGTCCTTTTCCTCGGGATCGAAGGACAGGGCGCGCTTCCACTGGAACTCGGCCTCGGTCTTGCGGCCCACCGCCCAGTAGGCATCGCCCAGATGGTCGTTGACGACCGGATCGACGGCCATCAGCTCGGCGGCGCGCTCGAGATTCACCACCGCCTCTGCGTATTCGCCCATGCGGTACTGGACCCAGCCCAGGCTGTCGATGATGTAGCCCGAGTCGGGCCGGGCGGCGACCGCCTCTTCGATCATGGCGAGGGCCTCGTCGAGGTTGACGCCCATCTCGACGAAGGAATAGCCGAGGTAGTTCAGCACCTGCGGCTGCCCCGGGTTCAGTTCCAGCGCCTTGCGGAAATCGGCCTCTGCGGCCTCCCACTCGTCGGTGCGCTCGTTGGTGATGCCGCGGGCGAAGAAAATCAGCCATTGCCCACGGTCGGGGTCGGGATACAACGCGATGGCGCGGTCATAGGCATCGCGCGCCTCGGCATAGCGTTCTTCGCCGCGCAGCGCGTCACCCAGCGTGACGAAGACGGCGGGATTGTCCGGCCGGTTTCGGGCCAGCTGTTCCAGGACCTCGATGGCGGCCTCGATCTTGCCGGACCGGCGCAGCGCGTCGGCGCGACCCAGTTCCGCTGCGTCGAAAGAGGGATGTTCCGGCGGCACGCGCTTGAACGCCTCGGTGGCAAGTTCGTAGCGTTCCAGCGCTTCCAGCACAGAGGCGCTGAGCAGGATGGCATCGACATTGTCGGGCCGCAAATACTCTGAAAGACGGCTATATAGCAGCGTGTAGCCGTCGGACGCCTCGCCGTGCAAAGCGCCGGCGACGACCAGGAAGGTTTCCGCGGCGCCGTCCTTGGCATTGCGCACCGCGTCGAACGGCAGCGTCTTGCCAGCCTCGAGGTCGGCGCGCAGGGCCGCGAGCGCCGGATCCAGGGAGGTAGAGAACGACTGGTCAAGCAGTTCGATGGCGTCCTCGTTGCGTTCCAGCTGGCTGAGCACCTGCGCGAAGGCGACCACGCCCCGGCGGCTGAGCTGCAGCACGCCCTGCGCGCGGCCCGACAGAATCTCGTCGGCGCCCTCGAAATCGCCGACCATCGCAAGCGCCAGCGCCTTGTGATAGAGGCCGAAAAGCTGGACCCCCTGCTCTTCCGCCACGGTATCGAAGGTCGCCTGCGCGTCGGACATCCGGCCGAGGCCCAATTCCGCCCAGGCCTTGAGCAGGCCATCGACCAGCGGCCCAACATTCTGCCCGGCCTCCAGGTCGGTGATGACGCCCTCGTAATTCTCGTTCGCGAACTGGTTCGCCAGAAGCGCCATGTTGCCGATCTGGCTGCTGGTGCCGAGCGAGATCAGCCGTCGCGCAACGGCCACGGCACGGTCCACGTCGCCGAGGCTGACATAGGCCATGATCGCGTTTTCCATCAGCGCCGGGTTTGTCGGATCCTGGATCAGCGCCTGCGCGTAATAGGTCGCCGCCGCCTTGTAATCGCTTGCAAAGCTGGCATGGCGCGCGGCCAGGTAGGAACCGGCAACGCCCTGAGCGGTGGCCGGGGCGGCGATGCCGACGCCCAGCGCGGCAAGGGTCAGGATTTGCAGAACGGATCGAATTTGCACGGGCGGGGGGCCTTTCTGTCGGGATGCGGCGCACCCTAAACCGCGTGTG
>JAHELH010000418.1 GCA_024644285.1 Paracoccaceae bacterium
TTCATCACCGACGCACAGGCAACCGACCCGGACTACTGGGTCGATCATCTGCGCAACACCGTTCGCTTCGCCGATTGCGTCGACCGGCTGGCACGCGGCGAACCGCGAGTCTGGCTGGAGGTTGGACCCGGCAAGGCGCTGAGCGCACTGGCGCAGGCGCACCCCGCGATCCGTGCGAACCAGGTCCTCAGCAGCCTGCGCCATCCCGGCCAGGACACCGCCGACGACCTGTATTTCGTCGGCGCGATTGGACGGCTCTGGGCGATGGGGGTCGAGGCCGACTGGACCCAGATCTGGGGCGAGGCGCGGCGCCGCCGCGTGCCGCTGCCCACCTACCAGTTCCAGCGCGCGCGCTATTTCATCGAGCCGGGCACCGCGCGGGCCGAACCCGACGCCCCGCCGCTGGTGCGCCGCGACGGCATGGAAAGCTGGGGCTACCGCCCGGTGTGGCGTAAGGCGCTGGCGCCGGAGGATTCCGACCAAGGCGACACATCCCGGAATGCCGGTTGCGTTCTGATCTTCGCCGACACCACGGGTCTGGCATCGGCGGTATCACGAGACCTTCGCGACGCCGGGCACCGGGTGATCGAGGTGGCGCAGGGCGACACCTTTGCGCGGCGCGGCCCCGACGCCTTCGTGCTGGCGCCCGAGGATGGCCGCGCCGGTTATGAGGCGCTGATCGCCGCCCTGGCGGCCGATGCCGCCCTGCCCGCCCGGATCGCGCATTTCTGGCTGCTCACCGGATCCGAAGAGCATCGCCCCGGCAGCAGTTTCTTCGACCGCAACCAGGAAGCCGGCTTTTACAGCCTGACTTATCTGGCGCAGGCCCTGGGTGAGGCGGATGCGGCATCGGACGTGCACGTGACCGTCATCACCAACGGCGCGGCGCGGGTGCGTGACGAGGCGCTGCCCTACCCCGAAAAGGCGTTGATTGCCGGTCCGTGCGGTGTGCTGCCACGCGAATTGCCGGGCCTCACCTGCACCACGCTGGACATCGAGCGCCCCCTGGACACCGGGCCACGCCGGCGCTGGCCCTGGCCAGGCAGAGCGGTCGAGCCTGAAAATGCGGAACTGGTCTCGCGTCTGCGCGAGGAAATCCTCGCAAAGCCGGGCAACCGGACCGCCGCCTATCGCGGCGCCGACCGGTTCGAGCTGCGCTATCGCGCCGCCGGGCTGGCCGAGGCGGCAGAGCCGGCATTTCGCGACGGTGGCACCTACCTGATTACCGGCGGGCTGGGCGGGATCGGCCTCGCCGTCGCCGAAAAGCTGATCCGCGGCCATCACGCCAATGTCGCGCTGGTGTCGCGGCACGGACTTCCCGACCGCGACGACTGGACAGCCCACATCCTGCGCCACGGTCCCGCCGACCGCGTCTCCCGCCGGATCGTAGAGGTACAGCGGCTGGAAAGGCTGGGCGGGTCGGTGATGATCGCCGCCGCCGATGTCTGCAACCCCGAAGAGATGGCCGCCGCCGTGGACGCGGTGCGCACCCGTTTCGGCACGATCCACGGCGTGCTGCATGCCTCCGGCGTGCTGGACGACGCGCCGGCGCTGGCCAAGTCCCGCTCGGACATCGAGGCGGTGCTGGCGCCCAAGGTACAAGGCACCCGCGTGCTGGACACCCTGTTCCCCGACGGCGCACTCGACCTGATGGTTCTGTTCTCGTCGACCAGCACCGCGACGCGCCCGGCGGGCCAGATCGACTACGTTGCCGCCAACGAATTCCTCAACGCCTTTGCCGCGTCCCGGGCGGGCGGGCGCACCCGCGTCGTCGCGGTGAACTGGGGCGTCTGGTCAGAGATCGGGATGGCGGCGGATGCCGCGGGCGGCGGCGCGCCAGCGCCGGAGCTGGCGCCCGAGCCGGTGGCCCAGCCACTTCTGGACACCGCCCGGCACGACGCAGAGGGCCGGCTCGTTTTCGAAACCCGGCTGTCGGTCCGCGACCACTGGATCGTCGACGAACACCGCACCGCAGCCCGCGACGCGGTGCTGCCGGGAACGGGGTACCTGGAACTGGCGGCGCAGGCGCTTTCGGCGC
>JAHELH010000419.1 GCA_024644285.1 Paracoccaceae bacterium
CGCAGGATCCGGGGCATATGTGCCATGGCGGGCCCTTCGCCTCGGTCGATCTGGGGCAGTCGGGACTGGCGGCCCTGAACCTGGCGGAGGAAGACAAGAAGTCGAAGGGTTAAGGCCGCCGACGCGGCGTGACCGTGACGGAGGCGATCTCAAATTGTGCGGCTGCGCCGCGCGCCAATTTGGTACGGGTCGAGAGGCGAGCTCGTTGGGCAGAGTCGCGCTGGCCGCGGTGGTGCGACGGCCTCCGGCGGGATATTTTCGAAGAGAAGAAGGAGAGGCCGGGATATGGTCCCGGGTCAGCCGGGCTGCGCCAGCAGGACCTCGAGCGGGTCGTGTTCGGCGACGAAGTGTCCCGGGGCGACCTCGCGCAGTTCCGGCCGGTAATCCGCGCCCCTCGACCGCGCCGAGGGCAGGAAGCGCAAGGCGGCGCCGGGTTCCAGCGGCGAGGGCAGTTCGCCGGGCAGCTTGATGCGCTCTCGCGACCGCTCGATGCGCGGGTCGGGGATCGGTACCGCCGAGATCAGCGCCTTGGTGTAGGGGTGGACGGGATCCTTGATGATGATGTCGCGCTCGGCCAGTTCCACCGCGCGGCCGAGATAGAGCACCAGGATGCGGTGCGAGATCTCGTGGACCACCGACAGGTCGTGGCTGATGAAGATCATCGACAGGCCGAGATCGGCCTGCAGCTGCTTCAGGAGCGCCACGATCTGCGCCTGGATCGAGACGTCCAGCGCGCTGACCGCCTCGTCGCAGATGATCAGCCTGGGCCCGTTGATCATCGCCCGGGCGATGCCGACGCGCTGGTTCTGGCCGCCGCTGAGTTCGTGCGGGTAGCGGTTGATCAGGCGCTGGTCGAGGCCCACCTTCTCCATCATCTGCGCGACGCTGAGCTTGCGGTCCTTCGAGGTCAGGCCGGGCTGGAAGGTCCGGAGCGGCTCGGCGATCGAGGCGGCGATGGTCATCCGCGGGTTGAGGCTGGCGAGAGGATCCTGGAACACGATCTGAAGGTCCTTGCGGAAGGGTTTCATCCGGCGGCGATCGAGCTCTGTCAGGTCGGTGCCGAGCCAGGTGACCGAACCGGCGCTGGGCGGGATCAGCTGCAGCACGGCGCGGGCCAGGGTGGACTTGCCGCAGCCCGATTCGCCGACGATTCCCAGGGTCTCGCCGGGGCGGACGTGGAAGCTGACGCCGTCGACGGCCTTGAGTTGCAGGGTCTTCGAGAACAGACCCTTGTCGGCCTTGACCGGGAACTGCACCTTGACGTCCTCGACGCGGAGGAACTCGCTCTCCTGCGCCTGGGACAGCGGCGCCAGCCGGTCGTCGCGGTCGATCCGCGGCATTGCGTTCAAGAGGGTGCGGGTATAGTCGTTTTCGGGCGCGTGGAAGATCTGGTCGATGGCGCCGGATTCGATGTAGCGCCCCAGCCGCATCACCTCGACCCGGTCGCACATCCGGGCGACGACGCCCATGTCGTGGGTGATCAGCGCGATGGCGGTGTTCTCTTGCTTCTGCAGGCCCACCATCAGGTCGAGGATGTCGGCCTGCACGGTGACGTCGAGCGCCGTGGTGGGCTCGTCGGCGATCAGCAGTTTCGGGCCGCAGAGCATCGCCATGGCGATCATCACCCGCTGGCGCATGCCGCCCGAGAGTTCGTGTGGAAATTGCCGCAGGCGGCGGCGGCCTTCCGGAATGCGGACGCGTTCGAGCCAGTCGAGGCACAGCCGCTCGGCCTTGTCGCCGCGGATACCCTTGTGCAGCGCCAGCACTTCCGAGAGCTGCCGGCCGATGCGTATGTGCGGCGTGAGCGCGGTCAGCGGGTCCTGGAAGATCATCGAGATCTCGGCGCCGCGTATGTGCTTGCCGGTGCCGGGCTTGAGCGTCAGCAGGTCGTGGCCGCCGTATATCGCGGTGCCGGTGGTGCGGCCGTTGGGCGCGAGCAGGCCCATGATCGCCATCATGGTCTGGCTCTTGCCCGAGCCTGACTCGCCGACGATGCCGAGGCATTCGCCGGGCTCGATGTGGAAGCTGACATTGTCGA
>JAHELH010000420.1 GCA_024644285.1 Paracoccaceae bacterium
GTGGTTCTGACCGGCGCGATGCGGCCATTTTCGCTGTTTTCGTCGGATGGCGAGTTCAACCTCGGCGGCGCGGTGGTGGCGGCGCAAGTGCTTGACCCCGGCGTCTGGGGCGTGATGAACGGATGCGTGTTTCCGGCGGAGTCGCTCAACAAGAACACCGAGCAGGGGCGTTTCGACGCCTGAGCTTTCGCCTTGCCCCGGCTCGGCAGCCGCCATAGTTCAGGCGCATGCGTATTCTGTTTCTGGGCGATGTGGTGGGCCGCGCTGGCCGCGACGCAATCGCCGCGCGGCTGCCGGGGCTGCGCGGCGAATGGAAGCTGGATTTCGTGGTCTTGAACGCCGAGAACGCCACCAGCGGCGTTGGCCTATCGCCGGCGCATGCCAAGGTCCTGCTTGACGCGGGAGCCGATTGCCTGACGCTGGGCGATCACGCGTTCGACCAGCGCGAGATGCTGGGTTTCATCGACAGCGAGCCGCGCATCCTGCGGCCGTTGAACTTCGCCAAGGCGGCGCCGGGGCAGGGCGCTCGGCTGTTCGAGGCAGGTCGGGGACGGAAAATCCTGGTGGCGCAGGTGTTGGGGCAGGTGTTCATGAAACGCCCCTTCTCGGATCCGTTCTCGGCGATCGAGCCGGTTCTGAAGAATCTCAGCGGGCAGGCGAAGGCCACTCTGGTCGACATGCATTGCGAGGCCACGTCCGAGAAGATGGCGATGGGCCATTTCTGCGACGGCAAGGCCAGCGTGGTGGTCGGCACGCATACCCATGTGCCCACGGCGGACGCGATGATCCTGCCCGGCGGCACCGCCTACCAGACTGATGCCGGCATGTGCGGCGATTTCGACAGCGTGATCGGGATGGAAAAATCCGAGCCGCTGCGCCGCTTCGTCACCGGAATGGGATCGGGGCGGTTCCAGCCGGCGTCGGGCGAGGCGACGCTGTGCGGGCTGTTCGTCGAGACGGATGACGGGACCGGCCGCGCGGTCTCGGCGCGGATGGTGCGCGAGGGCGGAAGGTTGGAGCCGGCTGCGCCCTGAGCCGGCGTCGGATGCCTCCGGCGGGAGTATTTTGAGGACCAAAGATGGAGAGGGTCATGCCGAAGATGCAGCGGATCGTTCTGGCCAGCCGCCCGGAGGGCAAGCCGACGCTTCGGAACTTCCGGCTGGAGACGGTCGACTTGCCCGAACCGGGCCCCGGCGAAATGCTGGTGCGGACCATCTGGCAGTCGCTCGACCCCTACATGCGGGGCCGGATGGACGATGCGAAATCCTATGCCCAGCCGGTCGAGGTCGGCGGCACGATGGAAGCGGGCTGCGTGGCCGAGGTGATCGCTTCGAACATCGAGCGGTTCAAGGCGGGCGACATTGTGGTAGGTCCCGTCGGCTGGGCCACCCACGCCGTCACCGACGGCAAGGGATACCGCAAGGTCGATCCCAAGGCCGTGCCATTGTCGACATATCTCGGTGTTCTGGGGATGCCGGGCCTGACCGCCTGGGTCGGGCTCAACGAGATCGCGCAGGCGAAAGACGGCGAAACCATCGTTGTCTCGGCGGCGACCGGCGCGGTGGGCGGCGTTGTGGGCCAGTTGGCCAAGGCGAAGAACATGCGCGTGATCGGCGTTGCCGGCGGGGCCCGGAAATGCGCCTACGCGGTCAAGGATCTGGGCTTCGACGCCTGTTTCGACCACAGCGCGGGCGACGCGAAATTCTTGCGTGAACAGATCGCGCAGGCGGCGCCGGATGGGGTCGACATCTATCACGAAAATGTCGGCGGCAAGACGCTAACGGCGATTCTGCCGTTGATGAACACGTTCGGACGGATCCCGCTGTGCGGGATGATCGCCTGGTATTCCGGCCAAGGCGTGGACGAGGCGATGCGCCTGCCCGCGGCCTGGCGCGCGATACTGGTCAAGCGTCTGCGGGTGCAGGGCTTTATCGTCTTCGACCACAGCGACCGGGCCGGAGCGTTCTTCTCGGAGGTGGCGCCGATGGTCGCAGACGGGCGCCTGCGCTACCGCGAGACCGTCACGGACGG
>JAHELH010000112.1 GCA_024644285.1 Paracoccaceae bacterium
AAGCCGCACGTGGTGTCCGGCGTCGACGAAGGATTTCAGACAGAGCTGCTCGAGAAAGCTCAGCGCGCCGCCGATCCAGAGCGCGCCGATCCGATACTCCTGAGGCATGGGCTGCTCTCCCTTATCAATCGTGCCCCGGTATGCGATAACCCTCGGTATCGAGCAATGAATCGCAAATGCGAAAACGAAACGCAATGAAAGACGGAAAAGCCGCGCGCCTCCGCTGGCAGGCAGGCTTACGGTGAGGGTGCTTCTGGTCTCTGCCCTGCGCGACGAGGGTCCCCACCTGCTGGAATGGATCGCGCATCACCGGGCCTTGGGTGTCGGTGATTTCCTCTTGTTCTCGAACGATTGTTCCGATGGCACCGACGCGATGCTGGATGCGCTGGCACCGGTGGATGTCACGCACATGCGAAACCGACCCGCGCCCGGCAAGTCGCTGCAATGGACCGCGCTGAAGGCTGCCTGGGACCACCCGTTGCGCAAGCAGGCCAGCCACATCCTGCACATCGACTGCGATGAATTCGTCAACCTGCGCCCGCCGCTCAAGACCTTGAATGACCTGATTTCGGCGGCCGGCGACCCCGATGCGATCGTGCTGCCCTGGCGGCTTTTCGGTCACAGCCGCCGTTTCCGCCTGACGCCCGGCTTGACCACAGAGCAGTTTATCCGCGCCGCTCCGCCCGGCTGCGACTATCCGGTGACCGGCAGGCAATTCAAAACGCTGTTTCGCGCCGACGGCCCGTTCCGGCAGATCGGCGTGCATCGTCCGCGGCTAAAGGGCAGTGCCGCGGGAGCGACCTGGGTGGACGGCTCGGGCCGCCCGATGCCGGACGGCTTCGCCACCACGGAACACCGGATCAACCTGTTCGGCATGCCCGAGGCCAGCGAACTGGTGCAACTCAACCACTATTCCGTGCGCTCTGCCGAAAGCTTCATGGTCAAGCGCGCGCGGGGGCTGCCGAACCGCAGGACCAAGGCCATCGACCTGACCTATTGGGTCGAGCGCAACTTCAACACCGAGGAAGAGACCAGCATTGCGCATCTGTTGCCGGCCACGCGGGCGGAATTGGACCGACTGCGGGCCTTGCCGGAACTGGCGCGGCTGGAAAAGGACGCGCTGGCCTGGCATCGCGGGAAATTCGCCGAGTTGATGCGCGATCCTGCCGAAATCCAGCTCTATGGCCGGCTGCTGCTGGCGGCGGGCAGCATGCCGTTGCCAGACGATGCCGTCCGCGAACTGGTTTCGCATTATCAGGCCAGCCATGCCTAGGCCGGCTCTCTTGCGCCGATCGCTTGCGTCCTCCCAACTCGGTCCGGCGCTCTGCCTGGACGCATTGCGCTGGCCGACGCCCCTCGGCGCCGGGCTCAGGCTCTATTTCGGCCGCGGGACCAGGGTCGAAGATGTCGGCGCGGCGCCCGACGGCCCGGTGCAGGTCTCGCAGATCGTGCCGGTGGCAGGATCGCTGATCGTCAGCGGCTCCGCACCCACGGCGGAGGGGCCGGTCACGCTGCAAATTGCGGATACGGTCCATACGATAACCCCGTCTGCGCCGGAAACCGGGCTTTTCGACGACCGGAACGTCATCGTGGCGCAGCGCCATGCAGAGGCGGCGGACGAGATCGCGCAATGGCTGGCCTTTCACGTCAAGGATCACGGCGCGGATGCCGCGCTGCTGGTGAACCGGGCGGAACCAGGACCCGACAGTGACGCCTTCGCCGAGGTGCTGGCCGGCGCGGCAGGCGCAATCGACGGATTGCGGTGCATCCTGCTGGTTGACGCGCCGGTGCCGCTGGGGCTCCAGGACCAGCCGGCGCTGGGCGATCCCGCCACGGCGCCGCGCGCCACCGGCGCGAAGGCTGCCTCGGATCCCTGGCGCGCGCCCCTGGCGCAGCCAATGCTCTACGACCTGCTGAAGTGGCGGTTTCTCAGCCGTGCCGGTGCCGTCGTGGCGCTCGATCCCTGCGATCTGTTGGACGCCCCGGCGGACGGGATCGGCCTGTTCGAGACTTGCCGCCAATCCCAGACCGGCCTCGTCCCGGTTCTTGGCGAAACCGTCTTTGCTTGGCGCATACGCAAGGGCCGCAGGCCAGCGCACGGCGATCACATCTGCCGGACCGATCCGCCCACCCCGGCCCCGCCGCGCTGGTGCGTCGCGCCCAAGCGGACCGGTCCGGACGCGCTCTGGCTGCCGCACAAGATCGCGGGGCTGACCGCGACCGCCGACGACTCCGTCGAATACAAACGTGCAGCGTCGGTGTTGTTTCCACGTTCCAAACCTGCGGACCTCGTCGACAAGCAGCGGCTGGCCGAGGCGCCCGGCCTGTTGCAGCGCGCGACGGCACGGCTGGGTCATGACCCGGTCCGGCCGCCCGAGCGGCCCGAAGCGCGCGCCATGGCGCCGGTCGCGCCGCCTACCGGGCGCACGGTGATCGTGACCTGCATGAAGAACGAGGGTCCCTTCATCCTCGAATGGCTGGCCTATCACCGGATGATCGGCGTCGACGATTTCCTCATCTACACCAACGATTGCGACGACGGCACCGACGCGATGCTGGACCTTCTGCAGGCGCGCGGCATGGTGCAGCGCCGCGACAACCCGTTCCGCGAGGCCGGCGTCAAGCCGCAGGCCGCGGCGCTGGAGGCCGCGCAGTCCGAGCCGGTGGTGCAGAACGCCGGCTGGATCGTCTCGATGGATGTCGACGAATTCCTAAACATCCATGCCGGCGACGGCAAGCTGGCCGATCTCTACGCGGCGGTTCCGAAGGCGGACGCGATCTCGATCACCTGGCGTTTGTTCGGCAATGCCGACATCGACCATTACGAAGACCGCCCCGTTATCGAGCAGTTCACCCGCTGCGCGCCGCAACTGATCCGCCGCCCGCACCAGGCCTGGGGTTTTAAGACGCTGTTTCGGAACAACGGGCTGTTCACATCGATGGGCGTGCACCGTCCCAAGGGGTTCCAGGGCAAGGCCGCGATGTGGGTCAACGGCTCGGGCCGGCCGTTGCCAAAGTCGATCCTGCGCGCCGGCTGGCGCAGCACCGTCGAGACCTACGGGTACGATCTGGTCACGCTCAACCATTATTCGGTGCGCAAAACCGAGAGTTTCCTGGTCAAGCGGGACAGGGGTCGCGTCAACCACGTGACCCGCGATCAGGGGCCTGGCTACTGGCTGCGGATGAACAACAACGACGAGGCCGACTATTCGATCCTGCGGCAGCTGCCGGGACTGCGCCAGGAGCTTGAGCGATTGATGGCCGATCCCGAACTCGCGGCTGCTCATGCGGCCTCGGTGGCGGCGCATCGGGCGCGGATCGCGGAGCTGCGGGCTGACCCGGATTATGCGGCGCTTTACGACGACTTGACCAGCGACCGGATGAAACGCCTGTCCCGGCTGCACCGGCATCTCGGGATGAACGTCTTTCTGAGCGGCCCCTCGGTGATCCCTGACCGGGTGCTCGACCCCGATCTGCCGGCGGGCTTCTTCTTCAACGTCGAACCGCCGGGCGGACGGGCGGCCGAGTAGGGCGGCCCCGGGTGCGGTTGCGTCTTTTCGCGCGGGTCGCTAATTGTTCGGTACCGAAAATCTGCTTCAATCCCGGCAGGGGATGCCTGTGGCCGGTTTCCCGAGAGTTGCGAGAAGTCTGACGAAGGAATGAAATTCGGTAGCCCGGCCATCACCTTCGTCTACCACCTCGGCATGCATTGCACCGATGAGAACATGTTTGCCAAGTCGCTGCTGAAGAACGGCGACGATCTGCAGGCCTATAACGTCATCGTACCGCGCCCGCGCCGCTACCGGTCCAGGATCGCCGAGGTCACCGCACAATACCGCGGCGATCCGATGCCCGAGGACGAACAACGCGCGCTCTTCGACGCCATCCTGATGGGCTATCCCTGCGAGCGGGTCATCCTGAGTCACGAGAACTTCCTGTGCATGCCGCAGAAGGTGTTCGAATACGGCAAGCTCTATTCCAAGACGCATTTCCGCAGCACCTGGCTGCGGTATCTCTTTCCGGAGAACCCGTGCGAGTTCTTCCTGGCGATCCGCAATCCCGCCAGTTTCGTCCCGGCCATGCTCCAATTGCCGAACATGCCGAATTACAGCGATTTCACAGCCGGCTGCGATCCGCGAGAGATGCGCTGGTCCGAGGTGATCGCCAGCCTGCAGGACAACAATCCGGGCTGTCCGATCACCGTCTGGTGTAACGAGGACACCCCGCTGATCTGGCCGACGCTCTTGCACGAGATCACGGATGTCGGGCCGGAAATGAAATTCGCCGGTGAGCTCGATATCTTGCACACGATCATGCGCGAGGACGGATTCAAGCGGCTGGAGAATTACCTGGAAACCCACAAGCCCCAGAACGAGATCCAGCGCCGCCGCATATTCGCGGCGTTCCTCGACAAGTTCGCGGTCGAGGACGCGCTGGAAGAGGATGTCGATCTTCCGGGATGGACTCCGGATCTGATCGATGAGGTGACAGCCCGCTACGAGGACGACGTCTATCGGATCGAGCGGATGTCCGGCGTGAACTTCATCGCGACCTGAGCACCAGCGGTCACGCTGTGATCTGAACCGAAGCGGCCTGGCGGCCATGCGGAAGCCGGCGGATTCTCGGTGCCGCCTTGATCCGCGTTGCGGGCGCGAAGACCGGGATGGTCCGAGCGGGGACACGGCCAGACCGCGCGACGGGGCGCGGCGCTGCGGCCGAATCGGCGGCCGGTATCTGTCGGCCACGCCGCGCCATGACGCGCCCGATCGCGGTTTCGAAAGCGTGCCGGTTGAGGATGTCGCCGACGGTCAGCGGGGCATCCTCGTCCGAAATCATGTCAAGTCGAGCGTTGCCGTGGGTCGTGCTGAGGATCATGGACGTAGCCTGCCCCTCGAACGCGAAAAGCTGCATATAACGCCGCAGATCGATGTCAGTCGCGAACGCGGCCGCGTTCAGGACGCAGGTCAACCAGTTGCCCGGCTCGTCGATCAGCACCGCCATGGCGTCGAACGGCTCGACATGGGCGCGTGCTTCGATTGACAGCGCGGCAAGGTAACCGGACATGATCTCGACTGCCCGTTCGTCGAACCCGATGAGAAGAACCTGCGGAACACGTCCGTTGATTTCCGTCGTGGCTGCCTGCCGCCAGGGATGCTCGCTTTGCGAAACCGCCTGCATTGGGGATGTCCTCTAGAAACTCTGCTCGTGATGCCGGTATGGCCCGCGATTTGGGCGGCAAGCAGAGCGGATCGGGACAAATCGAAGGAAAATCGGTTATCGGAGGCGTTAATGTTTCCCGTGCGTTAACGTCGATTGCTGGAGTCCGGCCGGACCGCGCACCGCACCTAAAGTATTGAAATGAAGATACTATATTGCGATCCAAAGACGGCAATCACCGTGCTCACCCGCTTAAGGAGAGCGGCAGAATTGTGCCGGATTGGTCAGTCAGCGGGTCAAAAGAACGCCTGCAACCCGGTTTGTGCCCGACCGATGATCAGCGCATGCACGTCATGGGTGCCTTCATAGGTGTTCACGGTTTCCAGATTAACCATGTGGCGCATTACCTGGTAGTCTTCCTGTATCCCGTTGCCGCCGTGCATGTCGCGGGCCAAACGCGCGATCTCCAGCGCCTTGCCGCAATTGTTGCGCTTCATGATCGAGATCATCTCGGGCGCGGCACGGCCCTCTTCCATCAGCCGGCCAACCCGCAGCGATCCCTGCAATCCCAGCGATATCTCGGTCTGCATGTCGGCGAGCTTTTTCTGGAACAACTGCGTCTGCGCCAGCGGTCGGTCGAACTGTTTGCGGTCGAGGCCGTACTGGCGGGCGGCGTGCCAGCAGAATTCGGCCGCGCCCATGACGCCCCAGGAAATGCCGTAGCGGGCGCGGTTCAGGCAGCCGAATGGGCCCTTCAATCCTTCGACGCCCGGCAGTAGCGCATCCTCGCCGACGGAGACATCCTTCATCACGATCTCGCCGGTGACCGAGGCGCGAAGGGAAAGCTTGCCGCCGATCTTCGGCGCGCTCAGCCCCTCCATGCCCTTTTCCAGAACGAAGCCGCGGATCTTGCCGCCATGCGCCTCGGATTTCGCCCAGACAACGAACACATCGGCGATGGGGCTGTTCGAGATCCACATCTTGGAACCGTTCAGCACATAGCCCTCGCCGGACTTTTTCGCGACGGTCTTCATCCCGGCCGGATCGCTGCCTGCATCGGCCTCGGTCAGCCCGAAGCAACCGATCAGCGAACCCGCGGCCAGTCCGGGAAGGTATTTCAGCCGCTGCTCTTCGGTGCCGTAGGCATAGATCGGGTACATCACCAGGCTCGACTGCACCGACATCATCGAGCGATAGCCAGAATCCACCCGCTCGATCTCGCGCGCCACGAGCCCGTAGGTGACATACCCGGCGCCCAGACCGCCGTATTCCTCTGGCAGCGTTATTCCCAGCAGACCGGCCTCGCCCATCATTGGAAAGATTTCCGGCGCGACGACCTCATCGCGATAGGCCTTGATTACGTGCGGCTGCAGCTGGCTTTGCGCAAAGTCGCGCGCCGCGTCGCGCAGCATGCGCTCATCCTCGGTCAACTGGTCTTCCATCCGGAACGCGTCTTCCCAGTCGAAGCGGGCGAGATCGGGGGCATCCTTGGCGCTGATCGGGGCAGGGTGGTTCATCGCGGCCGTCTCCTGGTGGAACGGACCTGTCATAAGCGTATTGGTCGATCCGGTCCAGCACCGCCATGCCTTGACCCCCGGGCCACCGCGTGCAGCATGGCGCGGCACCCAGGGAGGACCGCGTGGACCGAAACATCGCCTCGATCGACGACGTGCAGGATCTGCTCGCCGCGCAGAATTACGTCTGCGAGCGGGCGCTGGCGACCGTGGTGTTCCTCAGCCTGCGCCTCGGCAAGCCGCTGTTTCTCGAGGGCGAGGCCGGCGTCGGCAAGACCGAGATCGCCAAGGCGCTGGCCGCCGCGCTGGGCCGTCGGCTGATCCGGCTGCAGTGCTACGAGGGGCTCGACGCGGCAAGCGCGGTTTATGAATGGAATTTCGCCGAGCAGATGATCGCGATCCGCACGGCCGAAGCGGCTGGCGGCGCCGACCGCGACGTCCTGAAGGCGGAGCTCTTCACCGAGGAGTACCTGATCGCGCGCCCGCTTCTGGAAGCGATGCGCCCCCAGCCCGGCGGCCCGCCGGTGCTGCTGATCGACGAGTTGGACCGCACCGACGAGCCGTTCGAGGCGTTCCTTCTCGAGGCCTTGTCCGACTTTCAGGTCACCATCCCGGAACTGGGCACCATCGCGGCGGAAGCGCCGCCGATCGTGATTCTCACCTCGAACCGCACCCGCGAGGTGCACGACGCGCTGAAGCGGCGCTGTCTCTATCACTGGGTCGATTATCCCAGCTTCGAGCGCGAGATCGAGATCCTGCATGCCCGCGCCCCCGAGGCCGCCGAGGCGCTCAGCCGCGAGATCGTGGCCTTCGTGCAGGCATTGCGCACCGAGGACCTGTTCAAGAAGCCGGGCGTGGCCGAGACCATCGACTGGGCGAAATGCCTGCTGGCGCTGGACGTGATCGCGCTCAGCCCCGAGGTCATCGCCGATACCCTCGGCGCGATCCTGAAATACCAGGACGACATCCAGAAGATCGAGGGATCGGAGGCGAAGCGCATCCTCGACAGCGTCCGCGCCGAATTGACACCGGCATGAG
>JAHELH010000113.1 GCA_024644285.1 Paracoccaceae bacterium
TTGTCGTGGAAGTACAGCACCGCGCCGAACAGCATGATGAAGCCCGAGACCGCGCCCGCGAAGGGCCAGATCGAAGGCTGCAGGATGTGGTAGTCGTGGTTCTTTTCGTGCGCCATGGAGCGATCCCTTTTTTGCGGGAATGTTAGTTGAGACCCACCGAGGTGCCAAGCGGCAAAGCCGCCTGTTCCTCGGGCAGATCGGTTTCATAGAAGGTATAGGACAGCGTGATGCGGTGGACGTATTTCGCGTCGCGGTCGGTGGCGATGTCCGGATCGACGTAGAAGCTGACCGGCATCAGCACGGTCTCGCCGGGCTGCAGCACCTGCATCTCGAAGCAGAAGCAGTCGATCTTGGTGAAGAAGCCGCCGGCCTCGAACGGCGCCACGTTATAGCTGGCGGTGCCGGCGACCGGCCGGTCCGTGGGGTTGTGCGCCTCGTAGAAGGCGAGGCCGGTCTCGCCGAGCCTGATTTCGATCTCGCGCTGTGCGGGGCGGAATGTCCACGGCATTTCGCGGTCGAGCGAGGCGTCGAAGCGCACCTTGATCGTCTGGTCGAGGATCACGTCCGATCCGGTCTCGGCCACGCCCGTCGCGCCGCCGAAGCCGGTGACCCGGCAGAACCAGTCGTAGAACGGCACCGAGGCCCAGGCCAGCGCGCCCATCACCAGCACAACGCCCACGGTCAGGGCGGCGGTGCGCTGCGGACCCTGCAGTCTCATTGCGCCGTCTCGATCATCTCGGGCCGCACCACGTGGTCGAAGCCCTGGGTCGCGCCAAGGCTCTTGATCTTGACCACGCTCAGCCCGAACATAAGCACCACGAAGGCCGCCAGCACCAGGCCGACGCCGACATTGCGGCTGAGCCGCCGCCGGTGAATCTCGTGCTCGGCCTTGATTGCCATCACCACAGCCCCGGCACGTAGGCGCGCAGCACGGCATCCGCCAAGAGCGCCGAGAAATGCGCGAAGAGATAGTAGAGCGAGACGCGGAAGAGCCGCTTTTCGGCGCGGTAGCCATCGGCCTCGGCCGCGGTCTCGTCGCGGCGCCAGACCGTGACGGCGCCGCTCAGGAACAGCGCGTTCATCACCAGCGCGGTGGCCAGATAGACCGGCCCGCCGATCCCGGTCAGCCCGAGGCCCAGCGCCACCGGTACCAGCAGAACGGTATAGGCCAGGATGTGGTTGCGGGTGACGCGGCGGCCGTGGGTCACGGTCAGCATCGGCACGCCGGCGGCATCGTAATCGCCGCGCATGAACAGCGCCAGCGCCCAGAAATGTGGCGGCGTCCACATGAAGATCAGCGCGAACATCAGCACCGCCTCGACCGAGACGCCGCCGGTCGCCACCGCCCAGCCGATCACCGGCGGGAAGGCGCCCGCGGCGCCGCCGATCACGATGTTCTGCGGCGTCCAGCGCTTCAGCCACATCGAATAGACAACGGCGTAGAAGAAAATGGTGAAGGCCAGAAGCCCCGCCGCCAGCAAATTCGCCGCCAGCGCCAGCAGCGTCACCGACAGGCCCGAAAGCGCCACGCCGATGGCCAGCGCCTCGTCCGGCGCGACGCGGCCCGCGGGGATCGGCCGGCGCGACGTGCGCCGCATCACCGCGTCGATATCGGCGTCCCACCACATGTTCAGCGCGCCCGACGCGCCCGCGCCAACCGCGATGAAGACGATCGACGACAGCGCCACCACCGGATGCACCGCGACCGGCGCCACCAGCAGCCCCACCAGCGCGGTGAAGACCACCAGCGACATCACGCGCGGCTTCAGCAGGGCGACATAGTCGCCAAAGCCCGCTTCGCGCTCGAAGGTTGTGACGTTGGTGTCGGTCATCTGGTTCCTTCAGGAACGGTGCGTGCAGGCACGCCCCTACGGAAAGGCGGTAGGGTGCGCGATCTCACGCACCCGCCCGGATCAATCGGCCGAAGCCACCTCGACATCCGCCTGCCGCTTGTCGATGGCAAATTCCTGCGCCGGACCGGCGAGCCAGGCGTCGTATTCCTCCTGCGTCACCGCCTTCACGGTGATCGGCATGTAGGCGTGATCCTTGCCGCAGAGCTCGGAGCACTGGCCGAAATAGATGCCCTCCATGCCCGGCTCGACCTCGAACCACAGCTCGGCCAGACGGCCCGGAACGGCGTCCTGCTTGACGCCGAAAGAGGGGATCGTCCAGGCATGGATCACGTCGGCGCCGGTGACCTGCACGACGATGGTCTTGCCGGTCGGGATCACCACGGCGGTGTCGGTGGCCAGCAGGTACTCGTCCTCGGCATAGCCGTTGGCGGCCAGTTCGTCGCGGGCCAGCAGGTAGCTTTCGAAGGCCAGCCCCTCATCGGGGTACTCGTAGCCCCAGTACCACTGGTAGCCGATCGCCTTGATCGTCAGGTCGCCCTCGGGGATTTCCTGCTGGTTGAACAGCACCGGCAGCGAGAACGCGCCGATGAACACCAGGATCACGATCGGCCCGATCGTCCAGGCGACCTCGAGCGGCGAGTTGTGGGTGAAGCTGGCCGGGTTCGGGTTGGACCGGCGGTTGTAGCGGATGCCGATGATCACCAGCAGCAGCACCACGAACAGGACGATGGCGCCGATGATCCAGTTCACCATGCCGTCGAGCCACTGGATATCGGCCGCCAGCGTGGTGGCCGGGGTCTGGAAATCGATGCCCGCGGGCGCCGGCTTGCCGATGGCCTTCAGCCCGTCCTGCGCCAAGGCGGCGCCGGTCATCAACGTCGTCATGGTCGCGGCCGCAAGGCCTGCCGTCATCGCTTTCAGTCGCATGCTCACATCCTGTTCGATCCTGCGGTTTTCACCGCCGCGCTTCGCCACGCCCCGAATGCGGGGCGGAATCCCGTTGTGTCCTGCAGTTTTGAAACCATATTAGGTCTTGAGCCACAAGCCAATCCATTGCGGCATTGCGCCGCTTTCACGAATTCCGCCCCCAATCCCAGGATGCCCGCCATGCCAGATGCCCCGTTCCGACCGTTCGAAACAGCTCTGGACCCCGACGCCGCGCTGGCGGAGCTGCGCCGCGCCACCGCGGGCGCCGATGACGGCGAGCTGTTCCTCGAGCGCCGCCGGTCCGAGGTGATCTCGTTCGACGACGGCCGGATCAAGACCGCCAGCTACGACGCCTCCGAGGGTTTCGGGCTGCGCGCGGTCAACGGCGAGACGGCGGGCTACGCCCATTCCAGCGAGATCTCCGAGGCCGCGCTGAAGCGCGCGGTCGAGACGGCGCGGCTGGCCGTTGGCGCGGGCGGCGGCAGGCCGGCCCCCGCCCCTCGGCCGACCAATGCCAGGCTCTACACCGACGAAAGCCCGCTGGACGGTATCGCCTTTCCGGTCAAGGTCGAGACGCTGCGCGAGATCGACGCCTTCGCGCGCGGTCTGGACCCCCGCGTGGTGCAGGTCAGCGCGACGCTGGCCGCCTCGATGCAGGAGGTCGAGATCCTGCGCCCCGAGGGCACGCGGGTCACGGATGCCCGTCCGATGACCCGGCTGAATGTCAGCGTCATCGTCGAGGAGAACGGCCGCCGCGAGACCGGCGGCATGGGCGGAGGCGGGCGCACCCTGATGGACGGGCTGGTCGATCCCGCGCATTGGCAGGACACCACGCGCGAGGCGCTGCGGATCGCGCTGATCAACCTGCAGGCGGTGCCGGCGCCCGCCGGCGTGATGGACGTGGCGCTGGGCGCCGGCTGGCCCGGTATCCTGCTGCACGAGGCCATCGGCCACGGGCTTGAGGGAGATTTCAACCGCAAGGGCACCTCGGCCTTTGCCGGGCTGATGGGTCAGCAGGTCGCCGCGAAGGGCGTGACGGTGCTGGACGACGGCACGATCCCGGACCGCCGCGGCTCGATCACCGTCGACGACGAGGGCACGCCGTCGGGCAAGACCGTGCTGATCGAGGACGGCGTCCTGGTGGGCTACATGCAGGACCGGCAGAATGCCCGGCTGATGGGGGTGGCGCCCACCGGCAACGGCCGGCGGCAAAGCTACGCCCACATCCCGATGCCGCGGATGACCAACACCTACATGCTGGGCGGGCAGGCCGACCCGCGCGACATCGTGGCGAGCCTGAAGGACGGCATCTATGCGGTGGGCTTCGGCGGCGGCCAGGTCGACATCACCAACGGCAAGTTCGTGTTCTCCTGCACCGAGGCCTACCGGGTGCAGGACGGCCGCATCGGCGCGCCGGTCAAGGGCGCGACGCTGATCGGCGACGGGCCCACGGCGCTGAAGCAGATCCGGGCCATCGGCAACGACATGAAGCTCGACCCCGGCATCGGCAATTGCGGCAAGGCGGGCCAGTGGGTGCCGGTCGGCGTCGGCCAGCCGACGCTGCTGATGGGCGGGCTGACGGTGGGTGGGTCGGCGTGACGGATTGGCCGGCGCGGCTGGCCGAGGTTGCGGAATTCCCCGCCATTGCAAAGGTCTGGCACGATGCCTGGCACGAGGCACATGCGGGGCATGTGCCGGCGGCGCTGACCCGGCAGCGGACCTTCGAGAGCTTCCTCGATCGGCTGCATGGGTTCGGCGACCGGCTGCGGGTGGCCGGGCCCGGAAGCGCGCCGCTAGGGATGTGTGTGATCCGCGAGGACGAGATGCAGCAGCTTTTCGTCTCGCCCGCCGCGCGGGGCAGCGGGCTGGCGGCCCGGCTGCTGTGCGATGCCGAGGTGCGTCTGACGGAGGGCGGCGTGACCGAGGCCTGGCTGGACGTGGTCGCGCAGAATGTCCGGGCCCGGCAATTCTACGCGCGCCATGGCTGGCGGGACCGGGGCATTGAGACGGTGACGCTGGACGCAGAGGGCGGCGGCTTCGATCTGCGCGCCGTGGTGATGGTAAAGCGGTTGCGGCGGGTCGGCTGACCGCGTGCAGCAGCACGTGATTCGGCGTCGGCCAGCCGACGCTACTGATGGGCGGGCTGACGGTGGGCGGCTCGGCCGGCCGACGGCGGGGCCTGCCTTCCGCGCCCGATGCCGCGCATCGGGAAATCGACAGGCGGGAATTGTGCCAGATCAAGGCCGATCGCTCTTGCCCGCGGTATGAGTGGGTATCTTTCCTGGAAGAAAGGTGGACGCCATGCGTGTCTACATATCGTTGTTGGCCTGCGCACTCGTCGTGTGGGCGTTCTGCGGCGCGATCATGGGCATCGGCCGGGCGGTGACGTCGCTGGAGGCCACCCTGATGCTTCATCTTGTCGGCGCGCCGCTGGGGGCCGGCGTGATGGCCTGGGTCTTTCACCGTTTCGTCGGCGGGGTGTCGCCGGTGGGCGTGGCGGGGACGTTCGTCGGGGTTTCGCTTTTCCTGGATCTGGCGCTTGTCGCCCCGGTCTTCGAGCGCAGCTTCGAGATGTTCGCCAGCGTGATCGGTCTGTGGCTGCCGCAGGCGCTGATCTTCCTGGCGGCGTGGCTCGTGGGTCGCGCGGCGCAGCGTCCGGCACCGGTCTGAGCCGCCGGCGACAGTGATTCGCGCCGCTTGGCAGGCGCGCTGCGCATTACACGATGGCCGGTGCCGATTCTCGGCCGCGAGCGACCGGCCGCCGCAATTGCGGCATTTCGGCGGCAAGGATTTTCCCTTAATTCACAGGCTATTATGGGTTAATCGTCATATTTTCGCCACGATTCACCAAGCCTTAACGCCCGCTCGGCCATCTTCATCCGGCAAGACGACGGAGCCAGAATGGCCAAGGATTTACTCCCTTCACCCCACCCCCTCACCCCCCCCAGAAGCGAGGAAGAATGGGTCTTCTGGCTTCGTCTCTTGCGCTCGCGCCGGGTGGGTCCCACGACCTTTTTCCGCCTGATGGCCGAACATGGCGGCGCCGAGGCCGCGCTGGACGCGCTTCCCGGGATCGCGCGGGAGGCCGGTGTCGAGGATTACCGCGCCTGCCCGCCCGACATCGCCGTGGCCGAGCTTGAGGCCGGACGCCTCGCCGGCGCGTGCCCGGTGGCATATGGCGCTGCCGAATACCCGCAGGCACTTTGCGACTTGCCCGACGCGCCGCCGCTCTTGTGGACGCTCGGCGATCCCGCCCTGATGGCGCGGCGCATGGTGGCGCTGGTCGGCGCGCGCAACGCCTCCAGCCTCGGCAGCCGGATGGCGCGCAAACTTGCCGAGGGGCTGGGACGCGCCGGCATCGTGGTTGTCTCGGGGCTGGCGCGCGGGGTCGATACCGCCGCGCACATGGCGGCGCTGGAGCATGGCACGCTGGCGGTGATGGCCGGCGGGGTCGACGTGGTCTATCCCGCCGAAAACACCGTCCTGGCGCAGGAGATTTCGGACAAGGGCCTGCGGATATCCGAGCAGCCGTTGGGACTGGTGCCGCAGGCGCGGCACTTCCCGACGCGCAACCGGATCATCTCGGGCCTGGCAATGGCAGTCGTCGTGGTCGAAGCGGCGGCGAAGTCGGGCAGCCTGATCACAGCGCGCAATGCGCTGGATCAGGGGCGCGACGTGCTGGCGGTGCCGGGGCATCCGTTCGACGCCCGCGCCGCGGGCTGCAACATGCTGATCCGCGACGGCGGCCTGCTGGTGCGCTCGGCCGAGGACGTGCTGGAGGCGATCGCCGAGCCGCCCGCGCAGGCCGAGATCGCGCTGGAGACGTCCCAGCCGGCGCCCGCGCCTCGGGCCGACCCGCCGCAACGCTCGCTGCGCGAGACCGCGAAGCTGCACAGCGAGATCCTGGCGCGGCTGGGCCCCTCGCCGCTGGCCGAGGACCAGCTGATCCGCGACCTCGGCGCGCCGGTGGCGCTGGTCGCGCCGGAGCTGACCGCGCTGGAGCTGGAAGGCAAGATCGCCCGGCAATCGGGCGGGCTGTTGTCGCTGGCGTGAGCGCGCCGCGCGCCCGTCCGCCGGGCCAGGCGCGGCAATCGGGCGCGGCGCTACGCGCCGGGCAAGAGCGGTCCGCGAGGATTTAGTGGTCGGCTGGCCACGGCGATGGCATCGTCGTTTTAACACATCATTCCAAAAGCTTACCTGGTTGCGCCGGTCTTCCGGCAGCAATACGTCGCAGCCTGCCCGGCCTTGCGGGAAGCCGGATTGACATTACATCGACCCCTGACACATGGTCGCGCGCCATGGGCCGCCCGCCCCGAGTCGAGAGGAATTTCATGCCCGTCGTCGTCGTCGAATCGCCTGCCAAAGCCAAGACGATCAACAAGTATCTGGGCGACGATTACACCGTCCTGGCCTCTTACGGGCACGTGCGCGACCTGCCGCCCAAGGATGGCTCGGTCGATCCCGAAAACGGCTTCGAGATGAAGTGGGAGGTGGCGAGCGAGAGCCGCAAGCACGTCAAGGCGATCGCCGACGCGCTGGCCCGCGACAATGCGCTGATCCTCGCCACCGACCCCGACCGCGAGGGCGAGGCGATCAGCTGGCACCTGGAAGAGGCGCTGCGCAAGCGCCGCGCGCTGAAGGCCGATACGCCGGTCAGCCGGGTGGTGTTCAACGCGATCACCAAATCGGCGGTCAGCGACGGCATGGCCAACCCGCGCCAGATCGACGCGCCGCTGGTCGAGGCCTACCTGGCGCGCCGGGCGCTGGACTACCTGGTGGGCTTCAACCTGTCGCCGGTCCTGTGGCGCAAGCTGCCCGGCGCGCGCAGCGCGGGCCGGGTGCAGTCGGTCTGCCTGCGCCTGATCGTCGAGCGCGAGATGGAGATCGAGGCGTTCCAGGCCCGCGAATACTGGACCGTGAAGGC
>JAHELH010000421.1 GCA_024644285.1 Paracoccaceae bacterium
GCGACCAGAGAAGCGCGCGGGCCCGAGGCAGAGACAACCTCCGTCAGGTCGTCGACCAGGCGCCTGGGGACCGCCATGAAGCCGAGGCGCAGCGACGGCCACATGACCTTGGAGAACGAGCCGATATAGATCACCCGGTCTGCACCCTCCTCCAGGCTCATCATCGCCGGCAGCGGGCGACCCTGATAGCGGTACTCGCTGTCATAGTCATCCTCGATGACCAGGCCGTCGTGCTGGCGGGCCCAGCCGATCAGCTCGAGCCGGCGGGCGAGCGGCATGGTCATGCCGAGCGGGTAGTGGCGCGAGGGTGTAACCACCGCGGCGCGTGCGCCGGGATCCGTCGCAGTGGCGCGAGCGACGTTGAATCCATTGTGGTCTACAGGAATCGGGACCGGCGACAGTCCGGCCAGCATCAGTGCCCGGCGCAGGACGCGATATCCGGGATCTTCCATGTAAACCCTGTCACCGCCCCGCAGCGTACCGCGGGCCAGAAGGTCGATGGCCTCCGCGGCGCCGGAGGTCACGATGATCTGACGCGGCGAACAATTGATGCCGCGCCACTGGTTGAGGTGGCGGGCGATGGCGACGCGCAGCGGGCCCCAGCCGAGCGGATCGGCATTGGCCAGCAGACGGCGTTCCGGCGCGCGCCAGATGCGCTCCATGAGCTTTGCCCACTCGGTATGGGGAAACAGCTCGAGATCCGGCGCTGCGGGCTGAAATGGCCGCATCGGTTCGGGACCCGGGAGCGGTTCATCGAGCGTGATCTCGGACTTCACCGGCGCGGCTTGCAGAACCTCTTCGGGCAGGTCGGCGTTGACGTAAACGCCCGATCCGTGGCGGCCCTCGGCATAGCCCTCCGAGACAAGCTGGTCGATGGCCGATACAATGGTGACGCGCGAGACGCCGAGTTCGGCGGCGAACTGACGGCTGGACGGAAGTTTCGCACCAGGCGCGATGCGGCCGGAGAGGATGCGCTCGCGCAAGCCTTGCGTCAGCTGCACGTGCAGCGGCTCATCGGCCTCGCGATCGAGTGTCAGAGCCAACAGGGCGGCATCGGAACTGGACTGCTTCATTTTGACGAAACTGGTCATTACGAAAAGTCCATTTTATCGTGACAGTCGCATCCAGACAATATGTGCTGGCGGAGTGAGATCATGAGCGACGACCTTGAACGCCCCTACCCTCGGCCGCTGTCAGGTGCTGCGGTCGCCCAAATCCCATCGGGCGTAATGCCGGCACGGAGCGTATTGGACGGCCAGACGGTCACCCTGGAGCCGATCGATCCGGAACGGCATGGCGCCGAAGTGTTTGCCGCCGGACACGGTTCGCCGGAAGCAGAAGCGATCTGGTACTACATGGCCTACGGCCCGTGGCCTGATGCCGCTGCCTTGGCGTCGTGGCTGCGCAACTGTGCGGCGGCGCACGATCCGATCTTCTTCGCCATCCGTCCGAAGGACACCGGCGTCGTCTCGGGCATGTGCAGTTACCTGAGCATCGTGCCGATGAACGGCGTTATCGAGATCGGCCACATCTGGTTCGGGCCGGCGCTGCAGCAGACGCGAGCGGCGTCCGAAGCCCTGTTCCTGCTGCTCGACCACGCGATGAGCGATCTTAACTACAGGCGCATGGAATGGAAGTGCAACGCACTCAACCAGCGCTCGCGGCAGGCCGCCCGGCGGCTCGGCTTCCGCTTCGAAGGTGTGTTCTACAACCACATGGTGTTCAAGGGCAAAAACCGCGACACGGCATGGTACTCGATCCTGGACGACGAATGGCCCGAGGTTCGCAGCAAGATCACGGCCTGGCTCGCGGATGACAATTTCGATACGGGTGGCAGGGCGAAGCGTTCCTTGACCGCGATGATGGACAAGCGCGCGCCGTCCCAGCGCGGATAGCTGATGACGCAAATCAGCTCGTGCGGCGCATGAGCTCGACCATGTAGGCGGTCGACCAGCCGAACACGAGGAAGCCGTTGGCGCCGATCAGGGCCGACAGCAGGCGCCAGTCGGTCGCCAGCGTGA
>JAHELH010000114.1 GCA_024644285.1 Paracoccaceae bacterium
AACCTTCTAGGCCCTCCCATGGCGACAGACCAGCGCGCAGAGATCGAGTGGCGGGACGGCGCAGTGCCGGTCTCCAGCCGCTTCGACGATCCATACTTCTCGATCCAAGACGGCCTATCCGAGACCCGTCACGTCTTTCTGGACGGCAACGATTTGCCCGCGCGGTGTCGCCCCGGCTTTCACATCGCCGAGCTCGGCTTTGGCACCGGCCTCAACATGCTCGCCGCCTTGCAGGCATGGCGCGGCAGCGGCGCGGCGGGGCCGCTGCGCTATACCGGATTCGAAGCCTACCCGCTGCCGCCGGACGCCATCGACAGGGCGCTTGCCGCCTTTCCCGACATGAATGCCCTGGCCGGACCGCTCCTGGCGGCGTTGCGTGCCGGATCACGCCGGATCGTCACGCCCGACCTCCACGCCGAGATCCTGATCGGCGACGCGCGAGAATTCCTTCCGGGTTGGTCCGGCATCGCCGATGCGTGGTTCCTCGACGGCTTCGCCCCGGCCAGAAATCCCGAATTGTGGGAACCGGCGCTCATGACCCAGGTTGCCCTTCACACTCGTCCCGGCGGCAGTTTCGCGACCTACACGGCGGCAGGCCATGTCCGCCGCGCGCTCGCTGGGGCAGGTTTCGCGGTCGAACGCCGCGCAGGATTCGGGCGCAAGCGCCACATGACCGTCGGGCGGCTGCCGGGATGAGCCCCAACAACCCCCGTCTCGGCATCGCGCTCATGGTCCTGACGATGCTGATCTTCGCCGCGCAGGACGGCATATCGCGGCATCTCGCGGGCCAGTACAACGTGCTGATGGTGGTGATGATCCGGTATTGGTTCTTCGCCCTTTTCGTCGTGGCCCTGTCCGCGCGCCGCGCCGGCGGCCTCAGCCAGGTCGCAAGCACATCGCAGCCATTCCTGCAAATATTCCGCGGGCTGCTGCTGGCCGCCGAAATCTGCGTCATGGTCACCGCCTTCGTGGTGCTCGGCCTGATCGAAAGCCACGCGGTGTTCGCGACCTATCCGCTGATCGTCGCCGCACTGTCCGGCCCGATCCTGGGCGAGAGTGTCGGCTGGCGGCGCTGGACCGCGATCGCCATCGGGTTCTCGGGCATGCTGATCATCCTGCAGCCCGGCGTGAAGGTCTTCTCGCCCGCCGCCGCGATCCCGCTTCTCAGCGCATTGATGTTCGCGCTTTATGCTCTGCTTACCCGTTACGCGGCCCGGAAAGACCACTCCATGACCAGTTTCTTCTATACCGGGACCGCTGGCGCGGTGGCGATGACCATCCCGGGCCTCTGGGCGTGGCAGCCGATGACCGCGCCCGATTGGGGCTGGATGGCCTTGCTGTGCATCACCGGTGCAGCCGGGCATTACCTGTTGATCAAGGTCTACGACGTGGCAGAGGCCAGCGCGGTGCAGCCCTTCGCCTTCCTGCAGCTGGTGTTCGCCGCGGCGATAGGGCTTCTGGTCTTTGCCGAAACGCTGGAGGCCAACGTCGCCATCGGCGCGGCGCTGATCGTCGGGGCCGGCATCTTCACGTTGCTGCGCGAACGCAAGGTGCGGGCCAAGCGGTCCGACCGCAGGGGGAAGCCTAGCGTGCCTTCAGCTCCTCCGACAGCGTGATCGGCGCCACGCGCCCCGACAGCCGCGCCCGGTAGACCGGCAGGCTCTCGGCCACGCGCATCACGTAATTGCGGGTCTCGTCGAAGGGAATGTGCTCGATCCAGTCGACCACGTCGATGTCGGGATCTCGCGGATCGCCCCGCGTTTCCATCCAGCGCTTTGCCCGGTGCGGCCCGGCATTATAGCCGACCGAGATCAGCACGATGTTTTCCCCGAACTGCTCGATCAGGTGCGCCAGGTAGGCACTGCCCAGCTGGATGTTGTAATCCGGATCGCTGGTCAGCCGCGCCTTTGAATAGGGCAGCCCGATCTTGCCGGCCATCTGCCGCGCCGTCGCCGGCATCAGTTGCATCAGGCCGCGCGCCCCCGCATGGCTGACCGCGGCGGCGTGAAACTCGCTTTCGCGCCGCGCGATGGACAGCGCCAGAGCCTCGGACACCGGCAAGGCCGTGTCGCCCATCCGGCGCAGCGGGAAATAGGCGCGCGGGGCCACCGCGCCAACGCGCGCCGCCTTCTTGCTGACCTTCACCGCCAGGAACTCATCGCCCAGCGTCAGGGTGTAATCGGCCAGCCTTATCAGGTCGGCTTCGTCCAGGCTTTCGGCCAGGTGGCTGAGGAACCGGACCGCTTCCCAGGTCTCTCCGGTCGAATGGAAAACCTCCGCAGCCTGGAAGACCGACGATTTCGTGAATTCCGCCTCACGCCAGCTGGCCGCGGGCGCCAGGCCGGTCAGCGCCCGGTCCATTCGGACCCCGGCCTTTTCGGCGGCGAGCAACCCGTAAAAGCTGGTCTGGTATCGCGCCGCCTTTTCGTAGGCCAGTTGCGCCGCATCCTCGGCGCCCATCGCCTCGTAGGCGCGGCCGCGCCAGTATCCGGCCCGCCCGAGGCTGATCGGTGTGTAGACGCCCGCCGTGAACGCCTGGAAATGCTTCAGCGCCAGATCCGGCCTGTCCAGATAGCGCAGCGCCAGATAGCCTGCCAACCATTCCAGATCGTTACGCTGGGCGCCTTCCGCGATGTGATGCGCACTGGCAAGGCGATAGGCTTTCTCGGCATCGCCCTCCCGCATCGCCTGCCGCGCCAGAATGGCCCGCCAGTCGGCCCAGGATTCGGGCCGACCCAGCGTCGCGTCGCTTTCACTGGACGCCAGGATCAACTCCGCCGCCTGGTCCCGACGCCGCTTGCCGACGGCCCAGTCCATCCGCTCGTAGGCCAGGCCCGGGTGGTCGCGCAACGCCGCGGGCACCGCCTTGATCAGCGCGTCGACATTGCCCTTGTCGCGCTGCAGGCCCATGCGTGCCCGCGCCAGCGCCTTCCAGCCGTCGCCCACGTGCTTCAGCATTCGGCCCGCCGCTGCCCGTTCGCGCAGCCACAACAGGTTGTCCAGACGCGCCTCGTGATGCGCCTTCAGAAGCGTCGCGTGATCGACGAGGAACAGGTCCTCTTCCGGCTCGCTCAGCACCAATTCCGTCCAGGCGGCGACCAGCACCGCCTCGGCTTCCGCCTTGGCCCCTTTCGCCAGGTAGGCCTCGGCCAGCGCAAGCGCGCCGGGCCCGGTCTGCGGCGCCTCGGTCTCGAAATAAGCGATCACCTGGTCGGGGTCGGCGCCCTTGCCGATCTTCGCCTCGCCGCGGCGGCGCAGCTTCGCCAATCCCGGCCAGTCCGGGTTGCTTGCCAGAAACGCCTGATAGTCGGCGAACTCGCCCTTGCCCTCGCGCAGCCACCGCCACCTCGAGATCGCCTGCGCCACGGCGCCACTGGGCGCCGGTAGGATGCTGGCTTTCTCCTCCGGAAGGGATGTCACGACGGCGCGCCGCTGCAGCAGGTTCACCGGGCGCGGCGCAGGCGATTTCGACGACATCACCAACGGGCCCGGCGCGGCCTCGGCGCCCTGCTCGGGGCGCGGCACCGGCCGTATATCCTGCGCCAGCGCCGGCGCGCCACCCATCAAAAAGCACAACCCGATAACCGCAGCAGCCTTCATCTCATCCACCTTGACGCGTTTCGCAACGCAAAGTAACGGGCGCGGGCGGATAGGGGAACCTCCAAACTTGGCAAAGGAGGTTCGGTTGGCTAGTGTCCGCTCACTTTGCACCCGGGCCGCCGCGGTCTGCTCACGACAAAAGGATGGGTACCATGATCAGAGGGTCTCTTGTCGCCTTGGTGACGCCGTTCCGGAACGGCGGGCTGGATCTCGATACCCTTAAGGACCTGATCGATTGGCATATCGAAAGCGGAACCCACGGCTTCGTTCCCGTGGGCACGACCGGCGAAAGCCCGACTCTGAGCCACGAGGAACATGACCGCGTCGTGGACGAGGTGGTCAAGGCGGTCGCCGGCCGCCGCCCGGTGATCGCCGGCGCGGGGTCGAACAACACCGCGGAATCGATCCGACTGGCGCAACACGCCGAACAATCCGGCGCCGACGCGATTCTCGTCGTGACGCCGTACTACAACAAGCCGACGCAGGCCGGGCTGATCGCACATTTCACCGCTGTGCACGATGCCTGCACCCTGCCGATCATCATCTACAACATCCCGCCGCGCTCGGTCGTCGACATGACGCCCGCCACTATGGGCGAACTGGCGAAGCTGCCGCGCATCGCGGGCGTCAAGGACGCGACGGGCGATCTGAGCCGGGTGCCCAAGCAGCGCATCACCTGCGGCACCGACTTCATCCAGCTGTCCGGAGAGGACGCCACCGCCCTGGGCTTCAACGCACATGGCGGCGTCGGCTGCATCAGCGTGACCGCCAACGTCGCGCCGCAGCTCTGCGCCGAGTTCCAGGAGGCGACGCTGGCCGGCGACTTCGGCAAGGCGCTCGACCATCTCGACCGGCTGATGCCGCTGCATGACGCGATCTTCACCGAACCCGGGCTGGTCGGTGCCAAGTACGGCCTGTCGCTGCTGGGCAAGTGCGACGCCGGGGTCCGCCTGCCGCTGACCGGCCTGACCGACCCGACCAAGGCCAAGATCCGCGACGCGATGGTCCATGCGGGTCTTCTGAACTAGGGCGCAGGGTGGGTCTAGACCCCACCCGACGACGGCGAAGATGCCCCACGTCCACATGATCTGCGGCCTGACCGGGGCCGGAAAGACCACCTATGCCGAGGAGCTTCGCCGCGACTTGAAGGGCGTGCGCTTTTCCATCGACGACTGGAACGCCCGGCTGTTCTTCATGGACCGGCAGCCTACGTCCGGCTTCGCGTGGTTCCACGACCGTGTGCAGCGCTCTTGCGCGCAGATGCGCGACACCGCCGAACAGGTGCTGGAGGCCGGCGTCCCGGTGGTCTTCGACTGCGGTTTCACCGATCTTGAGGAACGGACGGTGTTCTACGACTGGGCCGACGCGCTGGACCGACCGGTGACGCTGCACTACCTCGACGTGGACAAGGCCACGCGATGGTCCCGGGTCCGGCAGCGCAATGCCGACAAGGGCGCGACCTTCGCGCTCGACGTCACGCCCGAGATGTTCGAATTCATGGAAACCATCTGGCAGCCGCCCACGGTGGACGAAATGGCCGCCCGCAACGGGCGTCGCGTCGCCCCCGGGTCAGCCTGACCACGGCGTCCGGTCGCTCTGCAGCGATCGTGTGCGGCGCACCACCTCGACCAGCATCGCGGTCAGCAGCCCGAACAACAACAGGCCATTCACCGCAGCCATCCCCGACAACAGCCGCCATTCCGGCGGCAGCAGCACGTCGCCGAACCCCAGCGTGGTAAAGGCCACGATGGCGAAATAGACCGACGCCTCGATACTGCCGAACAGATTCAGCGCCAGAAAGCCGAAGGCCCAGATCCAGACCGAGGCCGTGACGATGCCCAGCGTCCAGAACACCGCGGCCACCAGAAGGAACACGATCTTGATCGCGTGCGGCGGCCGCCGCAGCCAGGTATTTCCCGCGATCAGCGCCCATTCCAGCAGCAGGAACCCGAACCCCGCCACCAGGGTCGACAGAAGGATCAGGAAGGTTCCGTATGCGATCTGCAGCGTCATCTGCCCACTCTTAGCCGGAATGCGCGCTGCCCAAAAGCCGCTGATCGACTGGACTTGGCCCGGCGCCTTGCCTATGTCCGCCGGATCATGGCGCAGACGAAATCCGATCCGAATTACAAGGTGATCGCCGAAAACCGGCGGGCGCGGTTCGACTATGCCATCGAAGACGACGTCGAATGCGGCATCGTGCTGGAAGGCTCCGAGGTCAAGTCGCTGCGCGAGGGCGGCGCCAACATCGCCGAAAGCTACGCCGCCGTCGAGGAGGGCGAGCTGTGGCTGGTGAACAGCTACATCGCGCCCTACAAGCAGGCCAAGACCTTCGGCCACGAGGAAAAGCGCCGCCGCAAGCTGCTGGTCAGCCGCAAGGAACTGGCGCGGCTCTGGTCCGACACCCAGCGCAAGGGCATGACGCTGGTGCCGCTGGTGATGTATTTCAACCACCGCGGAATCGCCAAGCTGAAGATCGGCATCGCCAAGGGCAAGAAGCTGCACGACAAGCGCGAGACCGAGGCCAAACGCGACTGGTCGCGGCAGAAGCAGCGGCTGCTGAAGGATCACGGCTGATCCTACCGGCACGTCCAGGACATACGGATTGACCTTCTCCCCCGCCACCGTCGCGGGCGGCAGAACGCAAGTGCCCTGAACCCTAGACCCTTGTTTCCGGACCATGGCGCGTCTAGTCAGAGGACGGATTTTCGAGGATTGACGGCATGGCGACAGACGATCCGAAAACGCTGGTCTCGACCGACTGGCTGGCCGCCCATCTCAGCGACCCCGACCTGCGCATCCTCGATGCCTCGTGGTATCTGCCCGACATGGGCCGGGACGCCCGCGCCGAGTACCAGGCGGCGCATATCCCGGGCGCGCGGTTCTTCGACATCGACGAGATCTCGGACGCGCGCTCCGAACTGCCGCACATGGTACCGCCGCCCGAGAAGTTCATCAGCCGACTGCGCAAGATGGGCGTCGGCGATGGCCACCAGGTGGTCGTCTACGACGGCGCCGGCCTGTTCTCGGCCGCCCGCGTTTGGTGGCTGTTCCGGCTCTTCGGCAAGACCGACATCGCCGTGCTCGACGGCGGCTTTCCGAAATGGCAGGCCGAGGGTCGCCCGGAGGAGGACATGCCGCCTCTCACCCGCGACCGGCACATGACCGTCAGCCTGCAGAACCACCTGGTGCGCGACGTGACGCAAGTCGCGGCCGCCGCCAAGCTGGGCGATCACGAGATCGTCGACGTCCGCTCTCCCGGCCGCTTCGAAGGCGCCGAGCCCGAACCGCGCGCCGGCCTCCGCGGCGGCCACATCCCGGGGGCCAAGAACCTGCACTACCGCGCGCTGCTGAACGGGGACGGCACGATGAAGGACCCGGAAGCCCTGCGCGCCGCTTTCGAGGCCACTGGCGTGGACCTGTCGAAGCCGGTCATCACCTCTTGCGGCTCCGGCGTCACCGCCGCCATAGCCAATCTTGCCCTTGCCCGCCTCGGCCACGACCGCCACGCGCTCTATGACGGGTCCTGGGCCGAATGGGGGATGTACGACGACCTGCCCATCGCAACCGGAAAGGCCTGAACCATGCTGGAAGATCTGACCCCGCAGCCCAAGGACAAGATCCTGATGCTGATGGAGATGTTCAAGGCCGATCCGCGCAACGACAAGATCGACCTCGGTGTCGGCGTCTACCGCGACGCCCACGGCATCACGCCGGTCATGCGCGCCATCAAGTCGGCCGAGCACAAGCTTTGGCAGACCGAGACCACCAAGGCCTATACCGGCCTTGCCGGCGATCCGGCCTATACCGGCGCGCTGACCGAGATGATCCTCGGCAATACCGTCGACAAGGACCGCATCGCCGCCGCCGCCACGCCCGGCGGCACCGGCGCCTGCCGCCAGGCCTTCGAGCTGACGAAGATGGTGAACCCCGGCGCAACCGTCTGGCTGTCCGACCCGACCTGGCCGAACCACGTCTCGATCCTCAAACATCTGGGCATCCCCCAGCGACAGTACCGCTATTTCGACGACGAGACCCGCG
>JAHELH010000115.1 GCA_024644285.1 Paracoccaceae bacterium
GAGAAGATCAGCAGCACGAAGATCACCCGGCGGTAGCTGACCAGCACCTCGGAAAAGGTGGTGCCGGACTGGGCGAGAATCTCCAAGAGCTTGATTTCGGCGTCCGAGGTGAGGTTGTCGTTCTCGACGAAGATCCGCTCGACCCGGTCGTTGAAGGCGTTGGCGTCGGGCAGGTTGATGAACAGCAGGATCGAGGCGACCAGCAGGATCGCCACGATGCAGGCGAGCCCAAGGGCGACCACACGGCTGCCGGAGCGCCGGGTCGCGGAGGCGTCGACGTCATGCTCGACCAAGCTCACACCGGGCCTAGCCGCTGCTGGTTACCGACAGAATGCTCAACAGCGTCCACCCCTTCTGTGCCAGTTGCTCTTTCACAATAGGCGTCGCTGCCGCGATCGTGCAAGCGCTGTCGGGCACGACAACGGTGCCGTAATCGAGGCGAAGGGGGTTGTCCTGCTTGGCCTTATACTCGGCGATGCAGGCGGCCGAGGCCGGAGCGGAGGTGACCGCCAGAACGGTGGCGAGGACGATGGCGAGGTTTTTCATGCGTGGCTGCCCGATAGGTTTCCGTGTGTTTTGCGTTGTCGGGAGAATGCGCATCACGCGTTTGTTATACAATATCCCGGGGGATTTTCAGGCGTGTTATCCGATAACATTCCGCCGATATTGCTTAGCGCGCGGGACGGTCCGAACTTGGGTGGCATCACAAGAATGGTGCCTGGAAAACAGGTGCCGGTAACGAAAGGACCGTCACATGTTCAAACGTCTCACCGCCGTGGCGCTGTCCGCCAGCCTGGCGTTGACCTCGCTGACGGCCGTGCCTGCGCGCGCGGCCGATAGCGGCGAGATCGCGCGCGCCATCCTGGGTGCCAGTGTGCTGCTGTATCTCGGGCACGAGCTGAGCCGGCAGAACCGTGGATACACCACGCGGCGCTATGTCGAGCCGCGGTATGACCACGACCGCCTGCGGCGTGGGCCGCGCCACCATCGCAAGGTCGTTCCGGCCGCCTGCCTGCGGCACAACGACTACCGCGACGGACCGCGGCGGTATTTCGGCCGGCACTGCCTGTCGAAGCGCATCGATGTCAGCCGGCTGCCCGACTATTGCCGCACCGCGATCCATACCCACCGCGGCTGGCGCACCGTCTACTCGGCGCAGTGCCTGCGCCGCGACGGCTGGAAATTCGTCTAGGACCTTCCGGTTTCGAGCGGTGATCCGGCCCTGGCGGGCCGGGTCACACCTGCGGGGCGGGCAAAATTGCGGGACGCCCGCCCCGTTTGGATCTTGCGCCACGGCGCGCGATGGGCTTGGTTCCGGCCATGCCCGCCGAACTCCCTGATTTCTCGGAAGAGCAGGCCGCGCTGGGGCGCGGGGCGCTTTGGGTCGCCGGGGTCGACGAGGCCGGGCGCGGCCCGCTGGCCGGGCCGGTGACCGCGGCCGCGGTGCGGCTGGACCCGCGCTGCATCCCCGAGGGGCTGAACGATTCCAAGAAGCTGAGCGCGACGCGGAGATCGCAATTGGCGGCGGAGCTGCGCGCCTGCGCCGTCGTGTCGGTGGCCCATGCCAGCGTGGCGGAGATCGATGCGCTGAACATCCTGCGCGCCGCGCATCTGGCGATGCGGCGGGCCGTGGCCGGGCTGGCCCGGGCCGATTACGCGCTGATCGACGGCAACATGGTGCCGGACGGGCTGCGGGTGCAGGCGCGCTGCATCGTGGGCGGCGACGCCCGCTGCCTGTCGATCGCGGCCGCCTCGATTGTGGCGAAAACGTGTCGCGATGATGTCATGGTGGGATTGGCGCAACAGCATCCCGGCTATGGCTGGGAGACCAATGTGGGCTACGGCACCAGGGCGCATCTCGAGGCGCTGCGACATCTTGGGGCGACCCCACACCATAGACGCAGTTTCCGGCCGGTGCACAACATCTTGTATCAAGAAAAATCTGTAAGCAGCTGATTCAAAAAAGAATTTGACCGCGAATCACCTTTGACTCATCCTCTGGCCAACGAAAAGACGTGCCGCGAAAGGCGCGGGGACAGAGGCGCATATGACGAAACGAAAGACCGGCGTGCAGGGCGACCTGCCGCTCGACTCGATCATCGCGGGCGATTGCGTCGCCGCGATGGACGCGCTGCCCGAGGCCAGCATCGACCTGGTCTTTGCCGATCCGCCCTACAACCTGCAACTGAAATCCGAACTGCACCGGCCGGACAATTCCCGCGTCGACGCGGTCGACGACGCCTGGGACCAGTTCTCGAGCTTTGCCGCCTATGACCGGTTCACCCGCGACTGGCTGCGGGCGGCGCGCCGGGTGCTGCGGCCGGGCGGCGCGATCTGGGTGATCGGGTCCTATCACAACATCTTCCGGGTCGGCGCGGCGCTGCAGGATACCGGGTTCTGGGTGCTGAACGATGTGGTCTGGCGCAAGACCAACCCGATGCCGAACTTCCGCGGAAAGCGGCTGACCAACGCGCACGAAACGATGATCTGGGCTTCGCGCGGCGAGGGCGAGAAATACACCTTCAACTACGAGGCGCTGAAGGCGCTGAACGACGGGGTGCAGATGCGGTCGGACTGGACCTTTCCGATCTGCACCGGGCACGAGCGGCTGAAGGACGCAAACGGCGACAAGGCGCATCCGACGCAGAAGCCCGAGGCGCTGCTGCACCGGCTGCTGGTGGGCACGACCAATCCCGGCGACGTGGTGCTGGATCCGTTCTTCGGCACCGGCACCACTGGCGCGGTGGCCAAGATGCTGGGCCGCCACTGGATCGGGATCGAGCGCGAGGACGCCTATCGCGAGGTGGCATTGAAGCGGCTGGAAAAGGTGCGCCGGCTGGAGGGCGCGGCGTTGCAGGTCACCGCCTCGAAGCGCGCCGAACCGCGGGTGCCGTTCGGCCAGGTCGTCGAGCGCGGCATGCTGCGCCCCGGCGAGGTACTGGTCGGGACGGGCGGCAAGACCGCCAAGGTGCGCGCCGACGGCACGCTGATCGCCGCCGACGTCAAGGGCTCGATCCACCAGGTCGGCGCGGCGCTGGAAGGCGCGCCCAGTTGCAACGGCTGGACCTACTGGTCCTTCCTGCGCGACGGCAAGCAGGTGCCCATCGACGTGTTGCGGCAGCAGATCCGGGCCGAGATGCAATAAGCGGAGATCGACAGGAACGACCGCCGGTGCCTGTGGCCTGACCGCACGGCACGACTTGCCCCGCCGTGCCCCGTGGCCGGCGGGGCATTTTTCGAAATTGACGCGCCTGCGGCGCGGCGCGGTCTTTTGCGCCGCCTCCGGCGTCGCGGCGCCTGCGGCGGGGATGGTTCCGGCCAGATGCGGGGAAAGCCGGTCAGCGCGGCAGCGGGGTGGCGGCGCGGTTGTAGGGTTTCCAGTCGTCTATTTCAGGGTAGTAGGCACGGCGCCATTGCCGGACCCTGGGATTCATGACCCGGCGCCAGAGCGGCGGGATCATCGCCAGCGCGGTCATCGCCGGATAGCCCAGGGGCAGTTGCGGGGCGTCTTCCCGCGAATAGGTCTGCAGCAGCGGAAACCGGCGGCTGGGCTTGTAATGGTGGTCGGAATGGCGCTGGAGATTGATCAGCAGCCAGTTCGACACCCGGTGCGCGGCGTTCCAGCTGTGGCGCGGCTGGACGTGTTCGTATTTGCCGTCGCCCAGGTGCTTGCGGGTCAGGCCGTAATGCTCGACATAGTTGGTCAGCTCCAGGTACCAGACCGCGATCAGGGCCTGGAACAGGAAGAGCCCGAGGCCGGGCAGGCCGCCGATCAGCAGGGCGAGGATGACCATGCCGGCCTGCAGGGCGGCGTAGCGCCAGAACGGGTTGGAGCGGTGCAAGGGTCCGTGACCCTTGCGCGCCAGCATCGCTGCCTCGGCGCGCCAGGCGGACGCGGCGCATTGCCGCAGGACGCGCGGGAAGAAGCGGTGGAAGCCCTCGTTGTAGCGCGCGGTGACCGGGTCGCGCGGCGTGCCGACATAGCGGTGATGGACCAGCAGGTGTTCACTGCGGAAGTGGCTGTAGAGGACGCTGGCCATCAGCAAGTCGCCCAGCCAGCGTTCCAGTTTTGACGACTGGTGCATCAGCTCGTGGGCATAGTTGATGCCGATGCCGCCGGTCATCACGCCGATGCCGTAGAACAGCGCGAGCTTTTCCCAGGTGGCGAGATCGGGCGCGCGGGTGGTCCACCAGATCGTGCCGAACAGGACGGCGAACTGGATCGGAAACCAGATCAGCGTGATCAGCCGATGCCAGAACAGCTGGGCGTCGGGGGTCTCGGTGTCGGCATTGGCCTCGTTCAGGCCGGTCAGGCGGTCGAGAAGGGTGGTCAGGCCGAGCGCGTAGATCGGCACCAGCAACAGCGTCCAGCCGCCGTTCAGCGCGGCGATGGCGGCCAGCGGCACCAGGCCCAGCGAGGCCCAGAACGGCAGCGCGTCGAGCGCGCGGGTGGCGGCGGGTGCGGGGGTCATCGCCTGCTCCGTTATTCTTGCCCCTCGCGGGGAATATACCGGAAGGCGGCGGGGTCTTTCAATTCCGCGATAGTGTCGCGGCGGCAAGGTCATAGGCCTTGCGCATCACCGTGGGCAGGTCGGACGGTCGGAAGCGGTCGCGCGGGACGAAGACGCCCTGTCGCGGCGCGGCGTCGCAATCGACGTTTGCCACCCGCAGGGCGAGGCGCAGGTGGAAATGGGTGAAGGTGTGGCGCACCTCGGCGCCGGGGTCGCGCCACGGCGCGTCGAGCGGCGGCGCCTCGGCCGGCGCGTCGGACCAGTCCGAGCCGGGCCAGCCCAGCATGCCGCCCAGAAGCCCCTTGCCGGGCCGGCGTTCCAGCAGCCAGGCGCCGTCGGCGCGACGGGCGAGATAGGCGTAGCCGAAGCGCGTGGGCTTGGCCTTTTTCGGCAGTCTGCGGGGCAGATCTCCCTGCACGCCGGCGGCGCGGGCCACGCAGGCGTGGTGCCATGGGCAGAGGCCGCAGGCGGGAGAGCGCGGCGTGCAGAGAGTGGCGCCCAGGTCCATCACGGCCTGCGCATGATCGCCGGGGCGATGCCGGGGCGTCAGGCTTTCGGCGTGGCGCGTCAGCTCGGGCTTGGCGTCGGGCAGCGGGGTTTCGACGCGGAACAGGCGGGCCATCACGCGCTCGACATTGCCGTCGACCACGGTGGCGGGCTGGTCGAAGGCGATGGCCGCTATGGCGGCGGCGGTGTAGGGGCCGATGCCGGGCAGGGCGAGCAGGCCGTCGCGGGTCTCGGGGAACCGGCCGCCGTGCCCGGCCACCACGGCGCGGGCGCATTTCAGCAGGTTGCGGGCGCGGGCGTAGTACCCGAGGCCCGCCCATTCGCCCATGACCTCGGCATCCTCGGCCGCGGCAAGGGCGTGCACGGTGGGCCAGCGGGCGGTGAAGCGGCGGTAATAATCACGCACGGCGGTGACGGTGGTCTGCTGCAGCATCACCTCGCTGAGCCAGACCGCGTAGGGGTCGGGCCGCGCGCCAGCGCGCCGCGCGGCGGGGCCGACGCGCCAGGGCATCGCGCGGGCATGAGCATCGTACCAGTCGAGCAGCTTTTCGCTCAGATCGGCGTCACGCAATCTTTATGACCCTCCCGCAGGCTTTGGGCTAGCGCAGTCCGAGGCCCCGGCGGTAGACTAACGCGACCCGGAGGACAAGCCAGCCATGCCCAAGTCACCATCGCAGGACTTGCGCCGGATGCGCGGTTTCGAGCGCACCGCGAGTCTGTTGCAGAGCCGGATCCGCGAGATCGGCGAGAAACGCGGCTTCGCGGTGTCGCGTTTGCTGACGCATTGGGCGGAGATCGTCGGCGAGGATACCGCGCGCATAGCGAGGCCGGTGAAGGTCAGCTATGGCCAGGGCGGATTCGGCGCGACGCTGACCGTGCTGGCCAAGGGCGCCGTGGCGCCGATGCTGCAGGCCGACCTGCCGCGCATCCGCGAGCGGGTCAACGCCTGCTACGGCTATGCCGCCATCGCCCGAATCCGGATCACCCAGACGGCGCCCACGGGGTTTGCCGAAGACCAGGCGGCCTTCGATGCCGCCGAGCCCGCAGCCCCGGCGCCGGACCCCCGGATGCAGGCCCAGGCGCGGCAGGCCGCCGCGCCCGTCTGCGACGACGACCTGCGCCGCGCCCTTGAAGCGCTGGGCGAAAACGTTCTATCCCGACAGAAGTCCAAATGAGGCAGAGCCCATGACCCGAATAATCGCAATCGCCGCCGCCGCCCTTGTCCTGATCGGAGGGGCCGTCTGGTGGCAGACCTCGCAGACCGCGAATTCCACCAGCTTCGAGCGGCTGGGCATGGCCGAGGCGCAATCGGCCGAGGCCGGCGCCGAGGTGGATACCTCGCTGGTGACCGAGATGACGCTGGGCGACGCCGAGGCGCCGGTAACGGTAATCGAATACGCCTCGTTCACCTGCCCGCACTGCAAGAGCTTCCACAAGGACGTGTTTCCGCAGCTCAAGGCGGATTACATCGACACCGGCAAGGTGCACTTCATCTACCGCGAGGTCTATTTCGACCGTTTTGGCCTGTGGGCCGGAATGGTGGCGCGCTGCGGCGGCGAGGAGAAGTATTTCGGCATCGCCGAGATGATCTATGACCAGCAGGCCGAATGGACCAAGGGCGAAAGCCCGGCGGATATTGCCGAGAACCTGTCCAAGATCGGCCGCACGGCCGGGCTGAGCGGCGACGAGATCGACGCCTGCCTGCGCGACGAGGCCATGGCGCTGGCGATGATCCAGGTCTTCGAGGATACCTCGAAGGCCGACGAGGTAAACTCGACGCCGACATTCATCATCGACGGCGAGAAGTACTCGAACATGAACTACGCGGATTTCGCTGAGACCCTCGACGGCAAGCTCCCCGAGTGATGACGGCGCCGCTTGCCGGTCTGAAGGTACTGGAACTGGCGCGCATCCTGGCTGGCCCCTGGGCCGGTCAGGCGCTGGCCGATCTGGGCGCCGACGTGATCAAGGTCGAAAGCCCGGACGGCGACGACACCCGCAAGTGGGGACCGCCCTTCGTGGAGCGCGAGGGCGACCGGTCGGCGGCCTATTTCCACGGGTGCAACCGGGGAAAACGGTCCATTGTGGCGGATTTCGCGACGCCCGAGGGGCAGGCGACCGTGCGGGCGCTGGCGGCGGAAAGCGATATCCTGATCGAGAATTTCAAGGTCGGGGGTCTGAAGAAGTACGGGCTGGACTATCCGAACCTTGCCGAAGTGAACCCGCGGCTGATCTATTGCTCGATCACCGGGTTCGGGCAGGACGGGCCCTATGCGCATCGCGCGGGCTACGATTACATCATCCAGGGCATGTCGGGCATCATGTCCGTGACCGGAGATCCCGACGGCCAGCCGATGAAGGTCGGCGTGGCGATCGCGGACATCTTCACCGGCATGTATGCGGCGACGGCGGTTCTGGCGGCGTTGCACCACCGGACCCGGACCGAAGAGGGCACGCATATCGACCTGGCGCTGCTGGACGTGGGCACGGCGATCACCGCGAACCAGGCGATGAACTATCTGACGACCGGGCGGCCGCCGGGACGGCTGGGCAATGCGCATCCCAAC
>JAHELH010000116.1 GCA_024644285.1 Paracoccaceae bacterium
TCAGGTCGGCGCCCTCGATGGCCTCGCGCGGCGATGCGCTGACCGCGGCGGTCAATCCCACCCCCTCGGCATGCGCCGTCAGCCGGTCGATATTGGCCTGGCCGCGCCCGACCATGCGCACCTCACGCAGCGGAAACAGCGCGGCGAAGGCGTCCATATGGCTGCGCGCCTGCACCCCCGTGCCGATGCAGGCCAGCACCGACGACGCCGGATCACCCAGCCGCCGCGCCAGCACCGCGCTCAGCCCCGCGGTGCGCACCGCCGTTGCCCAGTTGCCGCCCATCACGCAGCGCAACAAGCCAGTCTCGCTGTCCAGCACGAAGATGCCGGCCTCGATCCCGTTCAGCCCGCGCGCGGGATTGCCGGGCGCGACCATGGCAGTCTTGATCACGGTCAGCGGCGGCGCGTCGGCCACCGACAGCGTCGTCATGACGTAGCGCCCGCCCCCTGGCAGGATCGCCGATTTCGGCGCGGTCCAAAGCTGCTGCCCGGCCTGCGCGGCGACGGCCGCCTCGATGGCCTCGACGATATCGGCGGGCGAGACATCCAGCGTCTCCAGCATCGCCTCGGTCAGGAACAGCACGTCACGGTCTTCGGCCATCGCGACACCCTTTGGATTCTGTACCGATCTTACCGGCTCTGGCCCGGTACACTAGCCTTGCCTGTCTTCGGGCGGAATCGGGGTGACTCGCCCCGGCGCGTTCTCTAATGTCCCCAATGTGTCACAGGCCGCAGCAAAGCGGCAATGCAAACGGGAGGTTACAAATGTTGACATTCAATCTGAGCCGGCGTGCTCTGGTTGTGGCGGCGGTGGCGTTCAGCCTGGGGGCACCGGCCCTGGCGGGCGGGCACCAGGTTCTGGACAAGGTGCACTTTCTCATTCCCGGCGGCGCCGGGGGCGGCTGGGACGGCACCGCGCGCGGCACCGGCGAGGCGCTGACAGAGGCCGGGCTGGTCGGCACCGCGTCCTACGAAAACATGTCGGGCGGCGGCGGCGGCAAGGCGATCGGCTACCTGATCGAGAATGCCGAGAGCAACCACGACACGCTTATGGTCAACTCGACGCCGATCATCATCCGGTCGCTGACCGGGGTCTTCCCGCAGAACTTCCGCGACCTCACCCTGGTCGCCGGAACCATCGGCGACTATGCCGCGCTGGTCGTGGGCAAGGATAGCCCGATCAACTCGATGGACGACCTGCTGGCCGCCTACCGTGCGGATCCGAACGGCACCGCCATCGGCGGCGGCTCGGTTCCCGGCGGCATGGACCACCTGGTCGCGGCGATGGTGATGGAAGCGGCGGGCGAGGATCCCACCGCGGTCAAGTACATCCCCTACGACGCGGGCGGCAAGGCGATGGCGGCGCTGCTCTCGGGCGAGATCCAGGCGCTGTCGACCGGCTTTTCCGAAGCCGTCGACCTGGCCAATGCCGGCGAGGTGAAGATCATCGGCGTCACCGCGCCCGAGCGGGTCGACGCCGCGCCGGACGCGCCGACGCTGAAGGAACAGGGCATCGACACCGAGTTCGTCAACTGGCGCGGCTTCTTCGCCGCCCCCGGCCTGCCCGAGGACAAGCTGGCGATGTACCAGGACGCGCTGGCCAAGATGTACGACACGCCTGAATGGGAAGAAGTCCGCGCCCGCAACGGCTGGGTCAACATCCACAATTCGGGCGAAGAGTTCAAAGCCTTCCTCGAGAACCAGGAAAAAGTCATCGGCGACCTGATGAAGAAGCTGGGCTTCCTCTAGGACGCCTGGACGCATGCCGAGGGGCGGCCCGCCGGCCGCCCCTCGATTCCCAGGGCGGAAGGAACGCGGCACATGGCGCTGGATCGCTGGATTGCACTGGTCCTTCTGGGCGTCTGCATGGCCTACGGCTACGCGGCGTGGTTCACCATGGATGACAGCCTGGCGCCCTTCATGCAGCGCAACCCGATCTGGCCCTCGACCTTTCCCAAGGTGCTGTCCGCACTCGGCATCCTGACCTGCCTGGTGATCCTGTCAGGCGTCGAGAAGGGCGAGGCCAAGATCGGCGACATCGATTACCGCCGTCTGGGCGACTACAAGATCGGCCAGGCCGGACTTCTTCTGGCGCTGATGGCGGTCTACGCGCTTGCCCTGCGCCCGGTCGGCTTCCTCGTCTCCACGTCGGGCTTCCTGATCCTCGGTTCGGTCATTCTGGGCGAGCGGCGATGGATCCTGATGATCGTCATTGCCGCGCTGGCGACCGGTATCGTCTGGTACCTGGTGCAGCAGGTGCTGGGCATCTACCTGCGCCCGCTGCCCTGGGCCCTGGGAGGCTGACATGCTCGAAGGCCTGCTGATCGGTCTCCAGACCGCGTTCTCGGTCCAGAACCTGCTGATGGTGATCGGCGGCTGCCTGATCGGCACTTTCATCGGCATGCTGCCGGGGCTCGGGCCGATGTCGATCATCGCCATCATGATCCCGGTGGCGATCTCCATCGGCGATCCCTCGGCCGCATTGATCCTCTTGGCAGGGGTCTATTACGGCGCGATCTTCGGCGGATCGACCTCGTCGATCCTGTTGAACGCGCCCGGAGTCGCGGGCACGGTCGCGACCAGCTTTGACGGCTATCCGATGGCGCGCCAGGGCAAGGCCGGCAAGGCGCTGACCATCGCCGCCATCGCCAGCTTCTGCGGCGGCACCATCGGCGCGGTGCTGCTGATGGTCTTTGCACCGGCACTGTCGACCGTGGCGCTGCTGTTCCACTCGGCGGAATATTTCGCGCTGATGGTGGTGGGCCTCTCCGCCATCGCCGCCTTCGCGGGCACCGGTCAGGTCGGCAAGGCGATCCTGATGACGCTTCTGGGCCTGATCATGGCGACGGTCGGCGAAGGCGCGCTGTTCAACATGCCGCGCTTCACGATGGGGCTGATGGATCTGCAATCGGGCTTTGGCTTCGTCACATTGGCGATGGCGATGTTCGCCCTGCCCGAAGCGCTGTTCCTTGTGCTGAACCCGGCGCGCTCGGCGCAGGGCGACGGCGGCGACATCAAGGATCTGCGGATCACCCGCGCCGAGGCGAAATCCATCGCTCCCGTCATCGGCCGGCAATCTATCCAGGGTTTCTTCATCGGCGTGCTGCCTGGCGCCGGCGCCACCATCGCGTCCTTCCTAGGCTACGCGGTCGAGCGAAACATCGCCACCGAGGATGAGCAGAAAGAGTTCGGCAAGGGCTCGATCAAGGGCCTCGCCGCGCCCGAGACCGCCAACAACGCCGCCTGCACCGGCTCGTTCGTGCCGCTTCTGACCCTCGGCATCCCCGGATCGGGCACCACCGCGATCCTGCTGGGCGCGCTGATCGCGCTGAACGTGACGCCGGGGCCGCGCCTGATGCTGGACGACCCGCAGATCTTCTGGGCGGTGATCATCTCGATGTATATCGGCAACCTGATCCTGTTGATCCTGAACCTGCCGCTCATTCCCTACATCGCCAAGATCCTCGCGGTGCCGCGCACCTTCCTGATCCCGTTCATCCTGTTCTTCACCCTGATGGGCGCCTATATCGGCCAGAACAACGCCACCGAGCTTCTGATCTTGGTCGGCTTCGGCATCTGCGCCACCGTGCTGCGCTTCGCCGATTATCCGCTGGCGCCGCTGCTGATCGGCTTCATCCTCGGCGGCATGATGGAGAACAACTTCTCGCGCTCGATGCAGCTCTACGATGGTCCCTCGTTCATCTGGGAGCGCCCGATGACGCTCGGCCTGCTGGTGATCGCCGCGCTGCTGGTGGTGCTGCCCAGCTACCGCAAACGCCGCGCCAGGGCCCGCCAGGAAGGCGTCGCCGAGGGCGATTGAGCCCAGGACAGTTATCCCTCGAGCAAGAGCCATTGCCGTATCGGAAGCACCGAAAATCACATTTATCGTGCCGCCGAATGGAACGGCGACGCCGGTTTCGTGCTGAACATCTGACAATGCAGGGCATGGCGGCGTGGCACCGTCTGTCACCGCGCCCGACAAACAAATGTTTGACCGTACCGAAACTCACCGCATAAGGTGATATCGCTGAAGTTGATCATTTCGATAGGCAACGGCCAGATTTAGCCCGGTCTTTTTCGCCTTTGCGGGCAGGTCATTGGAAAAGTGGATTTCAGCAGGATTTTAACCGCGGTGGTCCGATCGCCTGACAAGTCATTCACGACCCGGCCCCGCCCAGATGTCAGAGGATCGGTTGCCGACACTCCGGTATTCGTGGAACAGCCATCGCTTCGGCGGCCCCATCCGGCAATTCGGGACCTCTCCGACGTCACGTTGAACGGGAACGAGACATGTCCAACATAGCGGGAAAAGCGTATGCGATGAACGTCGTGACGCCCAGCAGCCGTCGGATCACCTGGATCAACAGACTTCTGTTCATGGCGGCGCGCGGTCTGCCGTCGAACCTGATGGGGCTTCTCGGCCTGTCGCTGATCCACTTCGCCCGCTGGGTGATCATTCGGCCGCAGGACTGGCCGGACCTGGGCCAGGGCAAACAGCAGCTTCAGAACGACTACGTGCTGTTCTGCTCCAACTTCAACGGCACCTGGGACCAGTATATCGACGCGTTTTCCGACGGCATTCCCAAGGGCCTCGACCTGTTCTGGTACTCGGCGACCAAGTACCCCTATTCGATCCCGGTCACGCCGTTCAAGAACTACATCACCTACAACCAGATCGGCACCGACTACTACTACAACGCCACGCCGGGCTCGGCGCAGCGCGACGTGAAAACCTCGCTGCAGGTCTACGACGCGCTGCTGAAGCTGGAAAAGGCGCATGCCGACCAGTCGCCCGAGGAATTCCAGAAGACCTACCTGGAATGTCTCGGACAGGTGCAGATCGGCCTGGGCGATCCCGGCTTCGGCCCGGTCGCCAGCCTCGACACAGAGCGCGCCGACGTTCATCGCGCCCGCTATGTCCATCAGAAGCACGAGGCCTTCCTCGAGGCCGCCGCCCAGATCGAAGAGGGGGTCTGAGCCATGCCCGATCTCGACACCGGCCACATCTTCCTGACGACGCTTGCCCCGATCAAGACCACCGAAACCGGCAACCAGACCTCCTTCGAACAGCAGGCGCGGATCGCGCTGGCGCAGCTGCCCACCGCCTGCCAGTCGCCGGCGACGCAGAATATCGGCATCAACAGCCCCTTCGCGCGCAATACCCGAAACCATTTGGCGCGGATGTTCGTGCTGTCGGACGTGGTCTATAACGGGCGCAGCGGTATGAACCCGATCGTGGGCACGATCCGGGGCATCAATCCGACCGATCCGCAAAAGGTCGACCAGCTGAACTGTCCCTACCTGGTCTTCACCGCCGATATCGACGCGGTTACCGAGGACGGCCAGCCGCTGCCCGCGACGCTGTCGGCGGAAGAACAGAAGGCGGTGCGCGCCTCTTACGCCCGCAAGCTGTGGGACACGATGGAGCTGGAGCTTCAGGACATCTACTCGAACTGCGTCGGCTTTGAGAGCGTCGATACCGCCGACGATTTCGCCGAGTATCTCGAGAAATGCCACGTCGAAACCACGATGCCGTTCCATGACTATTACCTCCCCGGCGACGATCCCGGCTTCCACGACCTGCCGACCTACGGGCTTCTGGCCGCGGTGGGCGTCCCGGCCGTGATCGCGCTGATCGCGCTTGTGATGCGAATCTTCGGCTGGCTGACCCTGCCCTGGCTGGGCTGGAGCACCTTGTGGGTCTTCGTGATCTTCGCCGTCCTCGCCGTCCTGATAGCCATCTGGGCGGTCCTCTACGCAATCAAGAACGGCGAGAAGCCGCTGACGCCTGCCACGTACGACGACCTGCCCTCTGTGCTGAAATCACTCTACATGCAGCAGAATTTCTCTGATTTCGTGATTGACCACCAAGGCACGACGGCGGCCAGGCTGCACAAGGATTTCGGCGCCTTCCTGAAAAAGCACAAGCCTTCGGACCGCTCGGGGCCGACCCAGCCACCTGGCGTGATTTCTTCGGCCGCGGCCGCCAAAAGCAATTGATGAGAACGGATATCCGCCATGACCCGCATGCTCAACCTCGCTGACATCCAGGGCAACGTCACCCGAGCCTATGGCCGGTTCTCGTTCCCGTTCGCGCGCTATTTCTTCTTCCACATCTCCAATCCGGTCGCGGGCCGAAGGTTCGTCGACAAGGTCCGCGCCCGGGTCACCACCGCGGCCCGGTGGCCCGAGATGGTCGAGAAACCGCAATGTACCGTGAATATCGCCTTCACCTACCCGGGGCTGCTGGCGCTGCAGGTGCCGTCGCGCACCTTGATGCGGATGTCGGACGCCTTCATGGACGGGATGAAGGACCGCGCCTTCATCCTCGGCGACCGCGACGCGACCCTGACCGAGGACGAGAACGCCGACTGGGACAATCACTGGGATCCGATCTGGAAGAGGAGCCGCTGCAACGACAGCGACCATTCCGACGACGTCCACGTCTGGATCTCGCTCAACGCCCAGTTGAAGGAGTTCGGCAAGGTGGAGCCGGTCCCCCAGCTGGAAGAATACACGACCTGGCTGCGCGGGCTCTGTGAGGGCTCCGAAGGCGGCGTGACGCTGCTGAAAGGTACCAGCCGCGAGAACCCCGAGGCCGACTACCTCGCCGGCAACACCGTCTTCGACAACAAGAACGGCGTCATGTACCCGACGCCGAGAGAGCATTTCGGCTTCGTCGACGGCATCGGCGATCCCTGCTTCAAGGGCCAGTTCCGTCCCGAGGAAGAGAAGGTCGTCGTCATCGGCCGCGGCAAGCGCGTGAACGGCAAGTGGGAGCCTATCGAGGCCGGGGAGTTCGTTCTCGGCCATCCCGACGAAAGCCAGGAATGGCCGCCCACCGCGCCGCCGCCAGTCTTCATGCAAAACGGCACCTACATGGCGTTCCGCAAGCTGCACGAGAACGTCTCGACCTTCGACCGGGTCCTGAAGGAAGAGGCCAGGACCTACGCCAAGATGATAGGCGTGGACGAGGAAGAGGCCGAGGAAACCCTGCGCGCCAAGATGTGCGGGCGCTGGTCCAATGGCGTCCCGCTGTCCAAGGTGCCGACCTACGCAGAGTGGAAAAAATTCAGCGACGACGCCGGGCTGAACGACCCCGATCCCGCCATCGCGGCGTTGAAGCAGGGCGAATACCTGAAGGGCACCCACGCCGCCGATTTCCGCTATGCCGACGACATGGAGGGCTACAAGTGCCCCGGCGGCGCGCATATGCGCCGGGTCAATACCCGTGACTATCTCGATCCGCTGAACAAGCCCGGCGAGGCCAACGAGAACGCCTCGAGCGCGCTGAACAAGCGCCGCCGCATCGCCCGGCGCGGCCTGCCCTACGGACCACCCGACGACGTCCAAAAGACCGACGAAACCGAGCAGGGCGTCGCCATGATGATCCTCGGCACCAGCCTGTTCCGGCAGTTCGAATTCGTGCAGCAGCAGTGGATTCAGTACGGGCTCGACTTCCACCAGGGCAACAACACCTGCCCGCTTCTGGGCGACCACACGCACCACAAGCGGCACACGATCCCGTCCGATCCGAAATCCGGCAAGCCGCCCTACATCATGAGCAA
>JAHELH010000117.1 GCA_024644285.1 Paracoccaceae bacterium
GCGTCGCAGGCGTCGGTGATGTCGTAGCGCGGGCTGCCGTTCTCGTTGACGGTGTAGCGCAGGCCGGTGACGCCGCCGAGATCGCTGGGGATCTTGACGGGCGTGCCACGCTGCGTGGCGTAGAACGAGCGCGCGCGACCGATGGCGCCGGCGAAGAGGCCGAGTTCATAGACGGTGTTGTCGCGCGGGGCCGCCATGGTCTGGCCGCGGCTTTCGACGATGTCGTCGGGGCTGAAGATGGCGAGCGCGAAATCGGCCTTGCGCAGTTCCTCGCCGAGGCTTTCCAGCGCGTGCTCGGCTGGCTTGAAGGTGCCGCCGTACCAGATGTCGGCGACCAGGTGCTCGGAGGTCAGGCGGCGGCGGAAGGCGCGGGCGGCGGGCAGCGACTCGGTGGCAGAGCACAGAAAAAGGCGCGGCACCGAGTTCGAACGGCGCACGAAGCGGTTCTGGGCGGTCAGACGCTCGGCCATCACCTTGGCGATCTGGCGCCACATGTCAGGCGCCTCGGCGGCGATCTCGGAGAAGTCGCCCTCGGGCACGCAGAGCGCCACGGTGGGCTCGAGCGCGGTGACGCTGGCGGCGCGGGGGCGCGAATTGTCGATCAGCTCGGCCTCGCCGACATGCACGCCCGAGGCGCGCTCGATGATCGGCGAGCCGTTCAGGTGGACGCGGACCGAACCGGCGAGGACGAAGTGGATGTCGTTGGTCCATTCGCCTTCGACGATCAGGTCCTCGCCGGGATCGAAGAGGCGCAGGGTGCCCCGATCGAGCAGCGCCTCGGCGATGGCGGTGCTGCCGAGGACCGGGCGCTGGTCGCAGAGGGCGCGAATGGTGCGGGCGCGGCCTTGCGGGCCGGCGAAGCGGGACAGCACGGAGACGGGTGACGCGTCGGTCATCCTGGGGCGCGCTCCACCGTCGGAATCCCGGGCGGGCCGAAAGCGGTCACCGGGCCGGACGGCAGCGCGTATCATACCGCGTTTTGGGCCATCCGGGAAGATGAATCGGGCGCGCCCGATGGGCGGGGAATTGCCGGCCTGTCGGCGGATTGTGGCACAGCGAATGGCGGGGGATTCACATGTGCGCGGTTTCGACTAGGGTCGAAGGCATGAGGGACACGTATTTCAGCGGCGCGAAGCTGGCGGTGATCAGCGCGGGCAAGGTTCTGGCGTTTCTGCGGGACGAGCGGACGGACATTCAGTGGCCGGGATTGTGGGATCTGCCGGGCGGCGGGCGCGAGCCGGGCGAGACCCCGGTCGATTGTGCGATCCGCGAGACCTGGGAGGAAACCGGCGTCATGCTGCGCCCGTCCGAGGTGGTGTGGCAGCGCGATTTCCAAGAGGACAAGGGGGGGCGGACCTGGTTCTTGGTGGCCGCGCCGGGTTGGCTGTGTCTGCCGGCGCCGAAGCTGAGCATCGAGGGCCAGGCGGTGCGCTGGATGGCGGTGGAGCAATTCCTGGCGCTGCCGGATGCGGTGCCGCATATGCAGGCACGGCTGCGCGCCTACCTGCTTGCCGATCGCAAGGAGTTCCACGGGCCGGCGCAGGCCGCATCATAGCCCGCCGCGCGATGGTGACTTCCGAACGGCGCGAATTCACGCCATAGTCTGCCCCGAAACGGAGCGGGGGCATCTTCATGGACAACGACGTGATCGGGATGATCGGCGCGGAAAACCTGCCGCTGGTGCTGCTGGCAGTGCTGCTGTTGCTGGTCATCTATGTCGGCGTGCGGATCGTTCCGCAGTCCGAGAAATTCGTGGTCGAGCGTTTCGGCCGGCTGCGCACGGTGCTGGGGCCGGGGATCAACCTGATCGTGCCGTTGCTCGACCGGGTGGCGCACAAGATCTCGATCCTGGAGCGGCAGCTGCCGACTGCCAGCCAGGACGCGATCACCCGCGACAACGTGCTGGTGCAGGTCGAGACCAGCGTGTTCTACCGCATCACCGAGCCGGAAAAGACGGTCTACCGGATCCGCGACGTCGATGCGGCCATCGCCACGACGGTGGCCGGGATCGTGCGGGCCGAGATCGGCAAGATGGACCTGGACGAGGTGCAGTCCAACCGCTCGCAGCTGATCTCTACCATCAAGGCCAGCGTCGAGGACGCGGTCGATGACTGGGGGATCGAGGTGACGCGGGCCGAGATCCTGGACGTCAATCTGGATCAGGCGACGCGGGACGCGATGCTGCAGCAGCTGAACGCAGAGCGCGAGCGCCGGGCGCAGGTGACGCGGGCCGAGGGGTCGAAGCGCGCGGTCGAGCTGAACGCGGACGCCGAGCTTTATGCCGCCGAGCAGGCCGCCAAGGCGCGGCGGATCCAGGCCGATGCCGAAGCCTATGCGACGGGCGTCGTGGCCAAGGCGATCGCCGAGAACGGCCTCGAAGCGGCGCAGTACCAGGTGGCGCTGAAACAGGTCGAGGCGCTGAACACGCTGGGCGCGGGTGCCGGGCAGCACACCATCGTGGTGCCGGCGCAGGCGCTGGAGGCCTTCGGAGACGCCTTTCGGATGCTGAAGGGACGCGCCTGATGTGGGGCCTTTGGTGGGCCTGGTTCGCCGGCGGTCTGCTGCTGGCGATCCTGGAAGTCGTCATCCCCGGGTTCATCTTTCTGGGTTTCGCAATCGGGGCGGGGCTGACGGGTCTCACGCTGCTTGCGGGCGGCCCGCTGGCCGCCTGGCTGGCGGCCTCTCTGCCGCGGATGCTGGTCTACTTCGCGGTTTTGTCGCTGGTCGCCTGGGTCGTGCTGCGCAAGGCGGTGGGCGTGCGGAAGGGCCAGGTCAAGATCTGGGACCGGGATATCAACGAGGATTGAATGGGGCACAGACCCTGCGTGATCTGTGAATTGGACCCGGTGCCGGGATGCCGGATAACACAGACTTTCCTTCCAGCGGCCTCACTCAAAGGTCTCTTTCGCTTCCGGTATCGATGACCTCGGCTGCCTTGAAACTCGGGCGGGCCTTCATACGGCCGTAGTAATCCTCGAGCGCCGTTCCGCGCCACCAATCCTCGAAACCGTGAATCCTGAAGCGCGCAAGCGCCGCCGTCGCGAAGGCGTCGGCGAGCGAATAGGCTGACCCGGCAATGAAGGGTTGGCGTTCGACGGCGGATGCCATTCGCTGAACGAGGGCTCTGGTGGAGGCGAGGTGATCTTCGATCTCTTCCGGATGGCGCAAAAGCTTCTGGAACCGCCGGTTGCCGGCGATCCGGCCCTCGAGGAGTTCGGCCATCTCGGGATGCTCGCCAAGAAGCCGTCGCAGCAAGCGACCCCGGGCCACGATTTGCGGCGCGGTGCCGTCCGGGTCAAGGCGATTGCGGTACAGCAGCACGCCATAATGCGGTGCCATGATGTCCCTGAGCCAGCCTTGCGCCGTCCTGTCGCCCGACAGATCGGGGCCGTCCATGGCCTGTACCCGGTTCACGATCCTGATGGTGTCGGTGACGACTTCGTCCCCGATGACCAGCGTTGGCACGACGGCTTTCGGGTTCAGGGCGACATACCAGGGTTCGAACTGTTCGTTTTCGTCCATGATGTCGACAGGGCGTCGCCGGAATGGCACTGCCTTTTCGACTAGGGCCAGCCGCGCCATCTGCGAACAGATCGAGCCCGTATGGTCGTAGAGAACAGGTGACGACATGACCCAGCCCTACACCTTGGGACGCCCGTGAAGAAGATACTTCGGCGCAGCCGTGACCCGGGCGGAACAGGCCGCTCAGTTGATGACCACCACGTACTTGACCACCCGGTTGTTGTCGCTGTCCGAGAAGTAATAGGTGTTGCCGCGGACCGCGACGCCCTCGGGGTCGTCGAATTTGTTCGGACCCAGCCCCGGGGTACCGTCGCCCAGCACGCCCAAGAGATCGCCGGTGACAGGGTCGATCAGCAGGATGCGGTGCGCGTCCTGGTCGGCCACCACGATCCGGCCGAAATCGTCGAAATCCAGGTAGCGCGGGCCGATGAAGCCGTATTTCGGACCCTCGATGACCTGCTGGCGCTCGAGGTTCTGGGCGTATCGCACGAGGCGGCGGTTGAACGTGTCGGCGACCCAGATCGAGCCGTCGGGGCCCTCGGCCACGTCATGGGCGCCGTTGTGTCCGCCCGCGGTTCCGACGATCTGGTCGCCGTCGATCGCCTCAAGCTGGCCCACGGCGGTCGCCATCACGTAAAGCTTGCCGTTGGAATGCGCCAGGGCGCCCTCGGTGCGGGGAAAGCTGCCGAGCATGCTTTCAAGCGCCGGCGCGCCGCCTTCGAAGCGGTAGACCGCGACCGCGTGCAGGCCGGTGACGGCGATATAGGCGCGGCCGTCCGGCGCGAAAGAGATGTCGTGGATGCCCAGCAGTTTCCCGTCGCCGAAGGTCTCGATCACCTCGAGCGTGTCGGGGTCCATCACCGCCACCTCGCCCGCGAACTTGTCGGCGACATAGAGGCGCCCGTCGGGGCCGATGGTCAGGTCGTGGGGATCGTGGAGCACGGCCTCGCTGGCCCGCTCGAAGATCGCGAACGGGGCCTGGGCCTGCGCCGGCAGGGCCAGCGCCAGAAGCACGAGCAGCGGCGACGTCAAGCGGGCCATGGGGCAATCCGTCTGCAAAGCCTGCAGGCAGCCTAGGCCAGGTCCAACGGGCTGTCTATCGCCGCCGGGTGGAGCGCGGATCCGAGGCCTGGAAATTAATTTGCGAAAGGGATTGAAACGGGCCGTTCGCATGCTGATTCTGAAGGCGACGCGATTCCGCGTTCAGGGAGGTTACCGCCAATGCGCACCGCGCTTCTGACTGCTCTTATTACCGCCGCCACCGTGGCCGCCGCCCCGGTGCTGGCCGATTCCGTGTCCGGCACCGTTCTGGCCTTCGACCGCAAGGCGGGGCTGATCGTGCTGCAGGACAAATCCGTCTTCACCTTGACAGCGACCGATGCCGAGGCTCCCGAGGGGCTCAAGGCCGGCGACATGGTGACCATTTCCTACGAGTCGCTGGGCGAGGACGGCTATGGCGTGATCGACTCGATCGCCATCGGCAACTGAACCCCGCCGGGGCGGAGTGAGCGCGGCGCCCGCGCGCACCTGCTGCAAATGACGCTTCCAAGCCGTTGCCCCGCATGGCTATGCTGTGCGGAAGCAAACGGCCTGGGAGATTCGGATGCCTTTGAAGACCCGCAGCTGGGACAGGCTTGACAACGGCGGAGTGACGCTGACCGAACTGGGCTTTGGCACTGCGCCGTTGGGCAATCTGTACAAAGCGATCAGCGACGCCGAGGTCGATGCGATCCTCGATCTCGCCTGGGAGGGCGGGGTGCGGTATTACGACACCGCGCCGCTTTACGGGTTCGGCCTTGCCGAGACCCGGCTGAACCGGTTCCTGCGCACCAAGCCGCGCGACGATTACGTGCTGTCGAGCAAGGTCGGGCGACTGCTGCAGGCCTGTCCGCCGGACCGCCGCGACGGCATCGGCAAGTGGTTCGAGGTGCCGAACCGCAAGGAGGTCTACGATTACGGCTATGACGGCGTGATGCGGTCGGTCGAGTTCTCGCTGGAGCGGCTGGGGCTTGACCGGATCGACATGCTGTTCGCCCATGACCTCGATCTGCCAAATCATGGCACGCAGGAGGCGCTGGACGCCCGGCTGATCGAGTTGATGGAAGGCGGCTACCAGGCGCTGAGGAAGCTGCGCGACGAGGGCGTGATCAAGGCCTTCGGGGCTGGCGTCAACGAGTGGGAGCCGTGCCAGTGGCTGGCCGAGCGCGGCGATTTCGACATCTTCCTGCTTGCGGGGCGCTACACGCTCTTGGAGCAGGAGGCGCTGGAGAGCTTCCTGCCGCTGGCCGAGGAGCGCGGCATTGGCGTCGTCATCGGCGGGCCGTACAATTCCGGCATACTCGCCACCGGTCCGGTGAAGGGCGCGTATTTCAACTACGCCGAGGCGCCGCCTGACATCCTGGAAAAGGTGCGCCGCATCGAGACGATCTGCAAGGCGCATGGCGTGCGCCTGATCGATGCCGCGTTCCAGTTTCCGCTGCTGCATCCCTGCACGGTTTCGGTCATTCCCGGCGGGCAGGGCGTGGACGAGATGGAAAGCAACCTGGCCGCCGCCAAGGCCGAGGTCCCGGCGGAGCTGTGGACGGATCTGAAGGCGCAGGGTCTGATGCGAGAGGATGCCCCGGCGGCGTGACCGCCCGGGCAAGGGGGAGCCATGAGGATCGACGCGCACCAGCATTACTGGCACCCGGCGCGTGGCGACTATTTCTGGATGTCGCCGGATCATCCGGTGCTGGCGAAGCCGTACGGCCCGCGCGACCTGGAGCCGATGCTGGCGCGACACGGAATCGATCGCACAGTGCTGGTGCAGGCCGCCGACACGGTGGCCGAGACGCACTATATGCTGGGCGTCGCCGATGCCACCGACAGCGTGGCCGGCGTCGTGGGCTGGGTGGATTTCGAGCGACCGGAGGACCGTGCGGAACTGGAGCGGCTGGCGCGGCATCCGAAATTCCTGGGCGTGCGGCCGATGATCCAGGACATCGCGGACGATGACTGGATGCTGCGCGACGACGTGCAATGGGGCTACCGCGCGCTGATCGAGCTGGACCTGACCTTCGACGCGCTTGGCTTCCCACGGCACCTGGACAATTTCCTGGCGCTGTTTACCCGCTATCCCGAGATGCGGGTGGTGATCGATCATTGCATGAAACCCCAGATCCGTGACCGCGCCTTCGACGACTGGGCGCCGGGGATGACGCGGCTGGCGCGGGAAACCGGTGCCTATGTGAAGCTGTCAGGCATCGTCACCGAGGCGGCGGACGGCTGGGACGCGGACGACCTGCGGCCCTATGCCGATCACGTGCTGCAGGCCTTCGGTCCGGGGCGGGTGATGTGGGGCTCGGACTGGCCGGTCTGCCAGTTGCAGGCCAGCTATGACCGCTGGCACGAGGTGGCCGAAGCCCTGACAGAGGGGCTCGACAGCACAGACAGGGCGCGGGTATTCGGCGGGACCGCAAAGGCGTTCTACCGGCTGTCGGCATGAGTGCCGGGGCGAAATCCGTGGCCCTGATCGGGTTTGGCATGGTCGGGCCGACCTATGCGGCGGCGCTGGAGGCGCTGGACGGGCGGGTGCGTCTGGCAGGTGTTCTGGGGCGCAGTCCGGCCTCGGGCGAGGCGTTCCTGGGCAAGCATGCCGGCCTGGGCGCGGCACGGGTCTACGGTTCGGTTCAGGAAATCGCTGCGGACAGCTCGCTGGATTTCGCCATCGTAACCACGCCGCCCGACGCGCGGGTCGAGATCGTGGCGGCACTGGCGGAAGCGGGAAAGCCGATCCTGATGGAAAAGCCGGTGGAACGCAGCCTGGCGGCGGCGAAGGAGATTTGCGCGATCTGCGCGGATGCCGGGGTGCCGCTGGGTATCGTCCTGCAGCACCGCGCCAGCCCGGCGGCGCGGGCGCTGCGCACGCGGCTGTCCGAGGACGATCTCGGCGCGCTGCAGGCGGTGGAAATCAGAGTGCCATGGTGGCGCGACCAGGAATA
>JAHELH010000003.1 GCA_024644285.1 Paracoccaceae bacterium
GAATACTTGGTGCCGAAATAGAAGATCTGCCCGACCTCGATCCCCCGCGCCTGCCGCCGCCGCGCCTCGGGCACGCGGTCATGAAACGCCGCCGCGTCGTGGGTCTCGTCGGTTCGGGCGTAGCGCGAGGTGAATTCCTGCAGCACCGCGGCGCAGTCGTCGTGACTGTCGTAGTCGATCTGCCGGTCGCCGAAGCGCAGGTCGGTCACCTCGCTGTCATAGAACACCTCGGACTCGCCGGTCTCGGCGAGCACCAGGAATTCGTGCGTGTCGTCGCCGCCGATGGGCCCTGAATCCGCCCGCATCGGGATCGCCTGCAGTCCCATGCGCTCATAGGTGCGCAGGTAGGACACAAGATGGCGGTTGTAGGCGTGCAGCGCGTCCTCCTTGGTCAGGTCGAAATTGTAGCCGTCCTTCATCAGGAATTCGCGGCCGCGCATAACGCCGAAGCGCGGGCGGATCTCGTCGCGGAACTTCCACTGGATGTGGTAGAGCGTCAGCGGCAGCTCCTTGTAGCTGCCGACATGGGACCGGAAGATGTCGGTGATCAACTCTTCGTTGGTGGGGCCATACAGCATGTCGCGCTCATGCCGGTCCTTGATCCGCAGCATCTCGGGCCCATAGGCGTCGAACCGCCCGCTTTCGCGCCAAAGGTCCGCCGATTGCAGCGTCGGCATCAGCATCGGGATATGGCCCGCGCGCTGCTGTTCCTCGTGCACGATCCGCTCGATGTTGCGCAGCACGCGGTAGCCCAAGGGCAGCCAGGAATAGATCCCGGCCGAGGCCTGCTTGATCATGCCCGCGCGCAGCATCAGGCGGTGGCTGACGATCTGGGCGTCGGCGGGCGTTTCCTTGAGAACCGGCAGGAAATAGCGGGAGAGGCGCATCGTTTCAGGGCCTTTGCGTGGACGGATCCGGATCGGTCTAGGGCAAGCGCACATGGCAAGCAAGCGATCACGTCCGATCACAGGGGCGTGAGCCCACAGGTCCGTCTGACGTGACGCCGCGTAACGCAATTCACTTGCACGACGCATGACCGCAACCCGAAGGAACCATCAATGAAGCTGATCAAACGCACGGCCCAGGCCGCTGCCTGCGCTCTCGCCCTGTCGGGCGCCGCCAATGCCGCAACCATCGTCGAAATCGCCGCCGGCGACGAGCGCTTTTCGACCCTGGTCGCCGCTGTTCAGGCCGCCGGCCTTGCCGAGACGCTTCAGGGCCCCGGACCCTTCACTGTCTACGCGCCGGTCAACGACGCATTCGCCGCGCTGCCCGAGGGCACCGTCGAGACGTTGCTGCAGCCCGAGAACCGGGACCAGCTGACCGCCGTGCTGCTTTACCATGTCGATGACCGCAGACTTCCGGCGGCAGGCATCCCGCGCGGCTCGAACTATTTCAAGCCGGTACTGGCAAGCGAACGCCTGTGCATCACCAAGGACGGATCGGGTGTCTCGATCGCCGACGGCACCGGCGAGACCGCCAACGTCATCATTGCCGACATCCAGGCCGATAACGGCGTGATCCACGTGATCGACAAGGTGCTGCTGCCCGGCGCCCGTCCCGCCTGTCACTGACGGCTGATCGCGGCGCGTCTGCATCGGATGCGCGGCGATCTGCTCGACCACCTGGGCCGCCTTCGAGGCGGCCCTTTTTTCATCTGCACGAAGGCTTGCAACCGGGCGCGCCTTGGGCGAGTCCTGTGACAAAGCCCGAAGGTTCGCAGCATGACCCTGCCCGCAGATCGACAACTGAAATACTGGGGCATCGCCGCGGCGGTCCTGTTCCTGTTGCTCTGGGTGCTCGGCGACGTGATCCTGCCCTTCATTCTGGGCGCCGCCATCGCCTACCTCTTCGACCCGGTTGCCGACGCGCTGCAGCGCGTCGGGTTCAGCCGGGTCATGGCCACGGTGACCATCACGGTGGGCTCGATCCTCGTATTTGTGGTGGTCGGCCTGCTGGTGATCCCAACGCTGGTGCAGCAGGCCGCAGGCCTGGTGGACACGGCGCCGCAGCTGTTCCAGCGGCTGCAGGCCTACCTGACCGAACGCTTTCCCGACCTGCTTGACACCGAAAGCACGCTGCGCAAATCCATCGTGTCGCTGGGCGAGACGATCCAGTCCAAGGGCGGGCAGCTTTTGAACACGGTGTTCGCCTCGTTCGCCGGGCTCGTCAATATCGCGGTCCTGTTCGTTCTGGTGCCGGTGGTGACGTTCTACCTGCTGCTCGACTGGGACCGGCTGATCGCGGAATTCGACGCGTTGCTGCCGCGCGACCATGCGCCGACGATCCGCCGGCTGGCGCGCGACATCGACCGAACGCTGGCCTCGTTCATCCGCGGGCAGGGCACGGTCTGCCTGATACTCGGCACCTATTACGCGGCGGCGCTGATGGTTGTCGGGCTGCAATTCGGGCTGGTCGTGGGCTTCGTGGCAGGCCTTTTGACATTCATCCCCTATGTCGGGGCGCTTGTCGGGGGCGTCATGGCGATCGGGTTGGCGCTGTTCCAGTTCTGGGGCGAATGGCTTTGGATTCTGCTGGTGGCCGCGATCTTTCAGCTGGGCCAGATGATCGAGGGCAACATCCTGACGCCAAAGCTGGTCGGCAGTTCGGTGGGGCTACACCCTGTGACGCTGATCTTCGCGCTCTCGGCCTTCGGCGCGCTATTCGGCTTTGTCGGGCTGCTGGTGGCGGTGCCGGTGGCGGCGGCCCTTGGGGTGCTGGTGCGCTTTGCGGTCGAGCAATACAAGAACAGCCGGCTGTATCGCGGCATCGACGACGATGACGTCTGAGGCCATGGCGGAACAATTGACATTCGATCTGCCCCGGCAGCCGGCGTTGGGCCGCGGCGACTTCTTCGTCTCGCCGGGCAATGCGGCCGCGGTCGAGGCGATCCAGGGCTGGCACGACTGGCCGCAGGGCAAATTGGTGCTAATTGGGCCCGAGGGATCGGGCAAGACCCACCTGGCGCATGTCTGGGCCGCGCTGACCGGCGCACGCTTGATCGCATCCGCGCTTCTGGCCGAAGCGGATGTCTCCGATCTGGCGCACACGCCGCTTGTGGTAGAAGACGCCGACCGCAGCGCCGGGGACGACGACGCCGAGGCCGCGCTGTTCCATCTGCACAACCTGGCGCTGGAGCGTGGGCTGCCGTTGCTGCTGACCGCGCGCGTGCCGCCGGCGCGCTGGCGGCTGGACCTGCCGGACCTGGCCAGCCGGATGCAGGGCAGCGCCATCGCGACGTTGGCCGCGCCGGACGATGCGCTGTTCTCGGCAGTGCTGGTCAAGCTGTTCGCCGACCGGCAGATCGCGGTTGATCCGAACCTCGTGGCCTGGCTGACGCGGCGGATCGACCGCTCGTTCGCCGAGGCCGGGCGCACCGTAGACGCGCTCGATCGTGCAGCGCTTAAGGAGGGCAAGCCGATCACCCGTTCATTTGCGGCGCGGGTTCTGGACAAGCTGGCCAATTGACCGGAATATCCGACACTCTGCCCTTCGAGCGAGAGGATAAGCCGGTCGCGATGTCGCCAGCCAATTTTCTACAGGCCCCGTTCGCGGATCCGGTCAAGATGCCGGGATTTGATTTCCAAGGGCCAGAGCGGTTTCACAACCGCGAACTCAGCTGGCTGGGGTTCAACTGGCGGGTGCTGGAAGAGGCCGAGAACCCGCGTGTGCCCTTGCTGGAAAGGCTGCGGTTTCTGTCGATCAGCGCGACAAATCTGGACGAATTCTACACCGTCCGGGTCGCGGGCCTGCGCGAGCTGGCACATGCCGGGAATACCACACCGGCGATTGACGGCCTGACCCCGGCCGAACAGCTCGTCCTGATCAGCACCGAGGCGCGTCGGTTGATGGAGCATCAGCAGGTCGTCTGGGATCGGCTGCGCGCGGAGATGGAAGACGAAGGCATCTGCCTATTGACCCACGACAATCTGACCGAGCCCGACAAGGCCTATCTTCTGGACGTGTTTCTGAACGAGGTCTTTCCGGTGCTGTCGCCGCTGGCCATCGACCCCGCGCATCCGTTCCCTTTCATCCCCAATACCGGATTTGCGCTGGCGCTGCAGCTGGAACGCGGGGCCGACAGGCGCAAGCTGCAGGCCCTGCTTCCGATCCCGCAGCAGATCGCCCGGTTCGTGCAACTCGGCAGCAAGGACGGCAATTTGCGGTTTCTTCCGCTGGAAGAGCTGCTGCTGCTGCATGTGGGAGACCTGTTTCCCGGCTACCTGACCGCGGGGCACTGCGCCTTCCGCGTGCTGCGGGACAGCGACCTGGAGGTCGAGGATGAGGCCGAGGACCTGGTGCGCGAATTCGAGGTGGCGCTGAAGCGGCGCCGGCGCGGCGAGGTGATCCGGCTCAAGCTGTCCTCGGACGCGCCGTCCGCGCTGCGCAGGGTCATCATGCAGGAGCTGCATGTCAGCGAGATCGACGTGATCGAGCTGGCGGGGCTGATCGGCATGTCGGATCTGAAGGAGCTGGTGCTGGACAGCCGGCCCGACCTGCTGTGGCCTTCGTTCACGCCCCGCGTGCCCGAGCGCGTGCAGGACCACGAGGGCGACATGTTCGCGGCCATCGCGCAGAAGGACATGCTGCTGCACCACCCCTACGAGACCTTCGACATGGTGGTCCGGTTCCTGCATCAGGCGGCGAACGATCCCGACGTGCTGGCGATCAAGCAGACGCTTTACCGCACCTCGAACGAAAGCCCCATCGTCGAGGCGCTGTGCGAGGCCGCCGAAGAGGGCAAGTCGGTCACCGCGCTGGTCGAGCTGAAGGCGCGGTTCGACGAGGCCGCGAACATCCGGCAGAGCCGCCGGCTGGAACGCGCCGGCGCGCATGTGGTCTACGGGTTCATCAACTACAAGACCCATGCCAAGATCAGTACCGTGGTCCGGCGCGAGAACGGCAAGCTGGTGACCTATACGCATTTCGGCACTGGCAATTATCACCCGATCACCGCGCGCATCTATACGGACCTGTCGCTGTTCACCTGCGACGCGGCGCTGGGGCGGGACGCGACCAAGGTGTTCAACTACGTCTCCGGCTATGCCCCACCCGAGCCGCTGGAGAGCCTGGCTATTTCTCCGCTCAAACTGAAGTCGACCCTGCTGGAACGGATCGAGGCGGAAGGCGACTATGCCGAGGCCGGCAAGCCCGCCGAGATCTGGGCCAAGATGAACTCGATCGTCGAACGCGACGTGATCGACGCGCTCTACCGCGCCAGCCAGCGCGGCGTGAAGATCAACCTTGTCGTGCGCGGCATCTGCGGGCTCAGGCCCGGCATCGAGGGGCTGAGCGAGAACATCCGGGTCAAGTCGATCATCGGGCGGTTCCTGGAACACAGCCGCATCGTCTGCTTCGGCAACGGCCATGGCCTGCCGGCGAAAAAGGCCAAGGTCTACATATCCTCGGCCGACTGGATGGACCGCAACCTCAACCGCCGTGTCGAGACGCTGGTCGAGATAAAGAACGCCACCGTCAAGGCGCAGATCGTCAGCCAGATCATGGCCGCCAACCTCGCCGACGAGGCACAAAGCTGGATCATGGCACCGGACGGCAGCTTCAGCCGCGCCGACCTGAGCGGTATTGAACACCCGTTCAATTGCCACCGGTTCTTCATGGAGAACCCGTCGCTGTCGGGCCGCGGATCGGCCGGCGCGGCGGACGTACCGGAATTGACGCATACCCGCGACTGACGCCCGCGCTTCAAAGAAGCCAGGGCAGCGGGTGCACCTGGCTGAGGGGCCCCAGGGGAAGGCACAGGATCGCGGTGCCGGCGATTTGCCAGCGGTTCAGGCGCGGCATCCGAATGCCACCTAGCCGGGTCATGACCCCGAACCCCGTGACTGCCACAAAGAACCCCAGCCCGACCCAGCGCGCGTGATCGACCCCCAGGACGTTCAGCGCAAGTGGCGACAGCATGGCGAGGAATACCCAGTCAAAGCGCCCCTGGTTGGCGCGCCAGACGCTGAAGATCAGCGTCAGGATCGCCAGCCAGTACCGGGTCACGGCGATGATCTGGCTGATCGTATAGCTGTGGGAATACTGGATCAAGTCGCGCCCCCAGACCCGATGGCCGACCCCGTACGGAATGGTGTTCGCCGCCAGTTGGTTGTTGCCCCACAGCAGGACCGCCAGCATGACCGGCGCGGACGGCAGGGCAATCAGCGCGGGTCGGCGCAGGCCGCGCGCGGGTGCGGCATGCCAGCTGACCGCCAGGATCAGCGGCAGGGCGAAGACGGCAAAGGCCTCGTGCAGCAGGATCGCGACGGGACAGATCAGCGCCGCGGCGATCCAGCGGCCGCGCGACAGGCAGGCAAGTGCCGCAAGCATCAACAGCAGGCCGAAGTGATCGAGGCTGCCATGCTCTGCCGTGATATGCAGAATGCCGGCGGAGCCGATGGCGATGGCGGTGCGTATCAGATGGGTTGCGGCCGGTCCCGGGTTGTCCCTGTGGGGCAGGAGAACTTGCGTCAGGACGGCCACGACGGCCAGAAGGCAAAGGCTCGTGATTACCATGACCCCCAGCACCCATAGCTGCGGATCGCCCACCGATTGCAACAGAGGCCGCAGGAGCGTGCCCAGAACCCCGCGTTTCAGAAAACCGTGGTCGATGTAATTGGCGAAGTAAAAGGTCGCCGACCATTCGCGCCCGGTTTAAAGACGATCCGGGAAAACGATCATGCTGCCGACACGCTCGACCACCACGACGGCGAAGCCGGCCGCGCAGAACCACAGAAAATGGCGGGAGATGAACGAAAGCAGCGCCGCTATCACGGGAAATCCCAAGCGCATGGACAGGTGCCCTTTCAATGCCGGTTCGCGCCGCCTGTGACAACCCGGCGCAAATGCCTCGCGGGCGATTGACCTGAGAGGATTGATTTTGCAGGGTCGGCGCAGACCGGACCTATGGCCAGGGCAGAGGGACAGGCGCGCATGGACGGCAAAAAGGACCCGTCAAAGGGGGACTTCGGGCCGTTCGGACGTCCGCTATTCGAGGATCCGGCGGCGCGCGCCCTCAGCCGGGTGGGCGTGGTCGATGTCGGCTCGAACTCGGTTCGCCTGGTGGTGTTCGACGGCGCAGCGCGCAGCCCTGCCTATTTCTACAACGAAAAGGTGATGGCCGGCCTCGGCGCCGGCGTGGCCGAGACCGGGCGGCTGAACCCCGGGGGCAGGCTTCGGGCCCTGTCAGCGCTGCGGCGCTTCCAGATGCTGGCGGACCGCATGGAACTGGCTCCCTTGACCGCCGTGGCCACCGCCGCGGTGCGCGAGGCGGAGGACGGGCCGGATTTCATCGATCAGGTGATGCGCGAGACCGGGCTGAAGCTTTGGGTCATCCCCGGCGAGGAAGAGGCGCGCCTGTCGGCGCAGGGCGTTCTGCTGGGCTGGCCCGATGCCAGCGGCATGGTCTGCGATATCGGCGGTTCCTCGATGGAGTTGGCCGAACTGACCCGGGGCGAAGTCGGCACTTGCGTGACATCGCCCTTGGGGCCGCAGCGGCTGCAGTCGATCCGGGGCCGCAAGACGCGGCGAAAGCACATCCGGTCGGTGATCGAGGGCCTGGTGGGCCGGATGCACGGCCACCAGGACCGTCTGTACCTCGTCGGTGGATCGTGGCGCGCCATCGCGCGGCTCGACATGGAACGTCGCGGCTATCCGCTGCATGTGCTTCACGAATACCGGATGACTCCCAAGGCGGTGATGGCGACGGTTGCCTGGATCGCGGAGAACAATCTGGACGAGGTCAGGCTGCGCACCGGCACGTCAGAGGCGCGGATGGCGCTCGTGCCGCTTGCCAGCGAGGTGCTGCAGCAACTTGTCAGGGTCCTGCGGCCGCGCGAAATCGCGGTGTCCAGCTACGGCATCCGCGAGGGCATGCTTTACGAGCAGATGCCGCCCCTGATGCAACGCCTCGACCCCTTGATCGAGGCCTGCCGGTTCGCCGAAGCCAAGGATGCCCGCCAGCCGGGCTTCGGCGAGGTCATGCACAGGTTTCTCAGCCCGCTGTTTCGCGGCGTTCACCCCGGCCGGGCGCGCAGCATCAAGGCCGCCTGCCTGCTGCACGATGTCGCCTGGCGAGGGCATCCAGACTACCGGCACGAAGTCTGCTTTGACTACGTCACGCGGGCCAACCTGGGCGGCCTGACCCACCCCGCGAGGGTCTTCGTCGGCACGGCCCTCTTTCACCGTTACAAGAACACCCGCGACGACACGCGGTTCGCCGATTTGTTCGACCTGCTTTCGGAAAGGGACCTGTTGCAGGCCGAGGTTCTGGGCAAGGCGATGCGGTTTGCCGCGATGATGGCGGCGACGGATGCCGACCTGATGGGCCGTCTGGACTGGCATCCGAAGAAAAGGACGCTCGCGCTTTACCTGCCTAAGGCAGCCGAGGGTCTGTTCGGAGAGGTGGCACAAGCGCGGTTCACCGCCCTCGCGGCGGCGCTTCAGGCCCAAACCATGGTCAAGCGCCTGCGAAAGAATGCAGGCGCGTCGTTAGGCGGCACGAAACTGCCTGCCTAAAGCTCGACCTCGCCGTCCTCGCCCAGTTCTGGCTCGACCTGCAGCGGCACCTTGCGGCGGATGATGATATCGCCGTTCGGCAGCACTTCGGGCGGGTGATAGGCATTGATGTCCTGGAGTGCGCCTTCCAGTTCGCGCAGCGCGGGCTCGATCTCACCCATCAGCCCGCGCAGCAGAAGACGGGTGCCCTCGGACAGCAAATCCAGGCCTTCGCCGACATCGCCCTGGCCCTCTTGAGCGGGCGCGGCCGGCGCGGCGAGAACGAGGCAGAGTGCAATTGCTGACAATCGTTTCATGTCGCCAATATAGGCAGGGAGCGCGCGGAATTTAAGATCAGATGTCCAGATCGACGCTGACCGGGAAATGATCCGACGCGGTCAGCAGCGCCTCGCGCAATTCAGGGGTGCGGTAGCAGGCCGGATCGTCGAACGGGTGCCAGATGCGCCAGCTCGCGGATTTCGCGCGCAAGCCCGGCGACACCATGACGTAATCGAGCAGCGCCTGCAGAAAGCGCTTCTCCTGGTGGATGTAGAAACGCGCGGTGACCGGCATCCCGCCGACCCGCTGGCTGAGCGCCATGCGGGCATGGGGATCGAACAGCCGCGCCGCGGCGCCGTCTTCGCCCATCACGATCTCGACGCCGGAGCGACCGAACAGCTTCTCGTACTCGTCAAGTCCCGGGCCGTCGTTGAAATCGCCCAGAACGATCAGGTCCTCGCCCGTGGCCAGATGCGCCTCGACCCTCTGGCGCAGCCAGATGCATTGCGCCGCCTGCTTGCGGCGGTTGGCGATGGCGATGCGCATGATCTCCTGCGGCGTCTCGGCGCCGTGCGGGGCCTTGGATTTCACATGCACTCCGATCAGGCGCAACTTCGCACCGCTTCGGGTCGAGACCGCGACTTCAAGGGGCGGCTTTGAAAAGCGGATGACTTCCGGCGCCGCATCGACATCGAGGTCGAGGCGGAACACACCGTCGAAGCGCGGCGCATCGCGCGAGCCCTGCTTGCCGGTGGGATCGCCCTGCGGATCGTGCCGGGCCTCGATGACATCGGGATCGTAGAGCAGCGCGATTTCCTGCTGGGTCTCGTTTGGAAACCCGATCAGCGCCTTGCGCGCCCGGATCCCGACATCGTGCGCGAAGTTCTCCAGCGCGGCGACGCCCGAGCGGCGGCGATGGCTGTCAGGCGCCTCGATCACCATCACCGCATCGGCGTCGAGCGCCGTGAACACGATGCCCAGCGCTTCGAGCTGCTGGCCGCGGGTGACATCGTGGCGGCCGGACCATCCGTCGTCGGGCAGCGGCCTGTCATTATCGTCGAACAGCGAATTGAACCACTCGACATTGTAGGTGGCGATTCGCATCAGCCGCGTTCCGCGCTGATGAGATCCCAAGCGTTGTTCAGGGCCGCGAGCCTGGATTCCGCCAGTTTCACCGCCTCGGCCGGCAGGCCGCGCGCCTGCATGCGGTCGGGATGCGCCTCGCGCACCTGATCGCGCCAGGCCTTGCGGATCGCCTTCAGGTCCATGTCCGGGCTGACGCCCAGAATGGCATAGGGATCGGGCGCGGCATCGGGGACGAAACGCGCGCGGATCGCCCGGAACTGCGCCTCGTCCATACCGAAATGCCCCGCCACGCGAGCCAGGAAATCGTCCTCGCGCGGATCGTAATCGCCATCGGCGATCGCGATGTGGAAAAGCCCCTCCATCAGGTCGCACAGCGCGCGGCGATCGTCGCGGAACATGCGTCCGATCTGGCGCGCGTATTCCTCGTAGCCCGCGACGTCGCGGCGGGCGAGGTTGAACACCCTGGCGGCCGCGCCCTCGTCTTCGGGCGGAATGGTGAAGACCTGGCGGAAGGCCGTGACCTCGTCGCGAGTCACCCGGCCGTCGGCCTTGGCCATCTTCGCCCCCAGGCCGATCACGGCGATGGTGAACGCGACCGAGCGTTCCGGCGGCGCGCGCAGGCGCTCGAAAACCTCGGCCAGGCTCTGGCCACTGGCCAGAGCCGAGATCGCCTGCGTGATACGGGTCCAGATCGACATGGGCGCAGCCTAGACCGAAAGCGGAAGCGAGTTAACCGCAGGAATCCCCTTAAGCCCGGGCGGTATCACAGGAACTTCTGCAACAGGTACAGGTCGTACCATTGCCCGAACTTCCAGCCGACCTGCCGCAGCGTGGCCGCGTGCGCGTAGCCCAACCGCTCGTGGAACGCCACGCCTTGCGGATTGCCGGAACTGACGCCGGCAAAGATCGAATGCGCGCCGCCCGCGCGCGCGTGCTCCTCTATCGCCGCCAGCAGCGCCCGGCCGTGCCCCCGGCCGCGCGCCTCGGGCGGCAGGATCACCGTATGCTCCATGGTGCGAGCATAGCCGATGCCGGCACGGAACTGCCCGTATGTGGCGAAGCCAACGATGGCGCCGGCCTCCTCGGCCACCAGGAACGCGTGGCCGGCCCGCGCCTTTTCCGAAATCATCGCGGCGATGTCGCCGGATGTCTTTTCCTGCGCGTTGAAGGTGATCTCGCTGTCGCGGATGACCGGGTTCCAGATGGCGCAGATCGCCTCGGCATCGGCGGCGGCTGCCGGCCGGATGTTCATTGCAGCTTGACCAGCCCGGTCAGCGTCGAGATCGCCAGCCCGAACGGCGCCCCGGACCAGTTGACCGCCAGCGCGTCCAGCCCGCATTCATAGCGCGCCAGCGCGTCGCGAAGCGCCAGCGGATCCTCGGCGCTGACCTGGAAAGCCGCCAGGCGCAACTGCAGGTCCGGCAGGCGCGCCGCGGGATGTGCGGTCCCGCGCCACTGGATCAATGCCGGGAAAGCCCCGCCAAACGGCGTTTGCCCGTCCGCCGGAACCGCCATGGTCCAACTCAGATCGCCGCGCGTGACATCGATCGGCGTGCCGGTGCCCGGCGGCGCCAGCGCCAGGGCCGCGGCCAGGTCATCGGTGCGCGCCACCCAATTCGTCATCCGGGGCGGCCCGCGGAAGGTGTCGAGCCCGAACCAGCGCGCATGCGACGGTTCCGGGGCGTCCGGATCCACGGCGATCACCTCGAGATAGATCTCTCCCAGCGACAGCAGCCGGTTGTGAGTGCCCATGACGGCATGGCTCCCGCCCGGCGCCATCTTCACCCGCAGCTTGTCCTCGACGAAGGTCACGCCCTCGGCCAGGGTTTCCGCCGCGATGACGATGTGATCAAGCTCCAACCTGACCGGCATGCTCAGATCACCCACCACAGGACGGCCCAGCCCGCCGCCAAGAGCGTCGGATAAAAGGTTCCCGCAAAGCCGAATGCGCGAAGCGGCGGCGAGATATGGTAGCCGATCCAAAAGCATATCCGGGCGATGGCGAACCCCACGCCGAGGCACAACACCACCCCGGGGCCGTCGACCGCCAGCAGATGCCCGGCCACGGGCCAGAGCAACAGCGCCAAAACCGACTGCTCGACCGTGTTCTGCAAAATGCGCGCATCGACAGCCGCGGCGCTGTCCGGCGCAAAGGGCTCTCCGTCGATGGTGCCAACGTCGAAATAGCGATGCTGCGCCAGCCGTCCGATCATCGCGGCAAGGACCAGGCCGGGAAACAGGAAGGCCAGCGCCAGTGTCCAGGTGAACGAAAAGATCGGGATATTGACGAACGCGGCGCCGATCCAGATCAGCAGGACGCCCCAGACCACTCCGGCGGCCATACCGATACCGATTTTCGCCCGTTTGCCCATGGCTCTGCCCTGCCGGTCCTTCGGATCTAAGGTGGGTTTAAACCGACGTTACAGACGCACGGCAAGGCCCGACGTCATTGCGGCGGCTCCCAAAGCTCGATCGGGTTGCCCTCGGGATCGTGGATGCGCGCGAAGCGGCCGATCTCTGGGTCGTCCCACTCGTCGGGCCTGCGCTCGGCCTCGATCCCGGCCGCCGACAGGCGGCCGAGCAGCGCGTCGAGCCCGGTGACACGCAGGTTCAGCATGACCTGCTTTTCGGACGTCCAATAGTCGGTATCGCTGGCGAACGGCGCGAACACGGTGGGGCCGGCTTCCTGCATCCAGACCGGGCTTGACTCGACGCCCAGATGCGTTGCGTACCATTGCTTCAGCGCGTCCGGGTCCTTCGACCGGAAGAACACTCCGCCAATGCCGGTAACCTGTCCCGATCCCTGGTCTTGCATGTCGCGCTCCGTGCCTATGTCGGACCGAGAATGACATGGTTGCGCCACGTTGCAACGGGCCATTCGATGCAGCGCCACATGGCGCGCAGGTCCCAGACGATCGCGGCTCAGGCGCGGCCGTGTTGCAGCATGCCAAGCAGCTCGGCCGCCGCCTGCGGTATGTTCGTGCCCGGCCCGAAGATGGCCCTGACGCCCGCCTTTTTCAGGTAGTCGTAGTCCTGTTGCGGGATCACGCCGCCGCAAATCACGATGATGTCGTCGGCGTCCTGTTCCTTCAGCGCTGCGATCAGCTTGGGCGCAAGCGTCTTGTGGCCGGCGGCCTGGGACGAGATTCCGACGATATGCACGTCGTTGTCGATGGCGTCTTGCGCGGCTTCCTCCGGCGTCTGAAACAGCGGTCCGACATCGACGTCAAAGCCGATATCGGCAAAGGCGGTGGCGATCACCTTGGCGCCGCGGTCGTGGCCGTCCTGTCCCATCTTGACGACCAGCATGCGCGGGCGGCGGCCTTCGGCCTCGGCGAAGCGCTCCACTTCCTTCTGGATCGCGGCGAACCCCTCATCGCCTTCATACGCGGCGCCATAGACCCCCGCCAACGTCTTCACCTCGGCCCGGTGCCGCCCGAATACCTTTTCCATCGCCATGCTGATTTCTCCCACAGTGGCCCGAGCACGCGCGGCTTCCACCGCCAGTTCCAGAAGGTTGCCGCCACCCTTCGCGCCGACCTCCAGCGCCTTGAGCGCGGCGTCGCAGGCGGCCTGGTCGCGTTCTGCCTTAATCTTGTCCAACCGCTTGATCTGGCTCGACCGGACGCCGGCATTGTCGATCTCGCGCACCTCGATATGGTCTTCCTTTGCCAGCCGGAACTTGTTGACGCCGACGATCACCTCTTCACCGCGGTCGATGGCGGCCTGGCGCCGGGCCGCCGCCTCTTCAATCCGAAGCTTGGGCATGCCCGTGGCGACGGCCTTGGTCATCCCGCCCATCTCGTCTACTTCGTCGATAATCTTCTGCGCCGCCTCGATCAGATCAGCGGTCAGCTTTTCGACGTAATAGCTGCCCGCCAGCGGATCGACGACGCGCGTCACGCCGGTCTCGTTCTGCAGGATCAGCTGCGTATTTCGCGCGATGCGAGACGAGAAATCCGTAGGCAACGCAATGGCTTCGTCGAAAGAGTTCGTGTGCAGCGACTGGGTGCCGCCAAGCACCGCGCTCATCGCCTCGTAGGCGGTGCGGACGATGTTGTTGTAAGGGTCCTGTTCCTGCAGCGAGACACCGGAGGTCTGGCAATGGGTGCGCAGCATCAGGCTGCCGGGCTTCTCGGGATTGAACTCCGACATGATGCGGTGCCACAAATACCGCGCCGCGCGCAGCTTGGCCGCCTCCATGAAGAAATTCATGCCGATGGCGAAAAAGAACGACAGTCGACCCGCAAATTTATCAACGTTCATGCCACGTTGTACGGCGGTCCTCACATATTCCTTGCCGTCCGCCAGGGTGAAGGCCAGCTCCTGCACCAGGTTCGCGCCGGCCTCTTGCATGTGGTAGCCCGAAATCGAGATCGAGTTGAAGCGCGGCATGTTATTTGACGTGTATTCAATGATATCGGCGACGATCCTCATGCTGGGCTCGGGCGGATAGATGTAGGTGTTGCGGACCATGAACTCCTTGAGGATGTCGTTCTGGATCGTCCCGCTCAGCTGTGCCTGCTCGACGCCCTGCTCCTCGCCCGCGACGATGAAGGACGCCAGCACCGGGATCACAGCGCCGTTCATGGTCATCGACACGCTGACCTCGCCCAAGGGGATGCCGTCGAACAGGATCTTCATGTCCTCGACGCTGTCGATGGCGACACCTGCCTTGCCAACGTCGCCCTCGACCCGCGGGTGATCGCTGTCATAGCCGCGATGGGTGGCCAGGTCGAAGGCGACGGATACACCCTGTTGCCCGGCGGCAAGCGCCTTGCGGTAAAACGCGTTCGATTCCTCGGCCGTGGAGAATCCGGCGTATTGCCGGATCGTCCATGGGCGGCCTGCATACATCGTGGCGCGCGGTCCGCGGGTGAAGGGCGGCTCGCCCGGCATCGCGTCCATATGTCCCAGGCCATCGATATCTCCGGGTCCGTAGACCGGCGAGACCGCGATGCCCTCGGGTGTCCGCCATGTCAGGCTGTCCAGGGGCTTTCCGCGAAGCTCTTTTTCGGCAAGGCTTTTCCAGGTTTCTTTCTTGCTCATCGGGTGGGTCCTTTCGGCGGATCGGCCGCGCGTCGATGTGTCACGACGCTGACGCGCATGTCAGGCCGATAAGTCTTCGATTTTCCGCGACGCGCCCCTATATATCGGGAGGCAGGAGGATGCATGCGACCATTACTGGCCTTTGTTCTGACGCTCGCGCTGGCAGGAAGCGCAGCAGCGCAGGAAGCCGTGGCGGCAGAGACACCGCCGGAACCGGAGGCGGTGCTCGAGGCGGAGACCGCGGAAGCGGAGCTCGAGGCGGAGACCGCGGAAGCGGTGGCCGAGGAACCGGGGACGCCCGCGCTTGCGGTTCTCGACGCCAAGGACGTGTCGCTCGCCGACTTCCAGTGGATCGCGCGGCCGATCGTCGTCTTCGCCAATACGCCTGCCGATCCGCGGTTCCAGCAGCAGATGGAAAAGCTGCTCGCCCGGCCCGGTCCGCTGATCGAGCGCGATGTGGTTGTGATCACCGACACCGATCCCGCCGCACGCAGCGATATCCGGCTGGCCCTGCGGCCACGCGAATTCATGCTGGTCCTGATCGCTAAGGACGGAACCGTGAATCTGCGCAAGCCGTTCCCTTGGGACGTCCGCGAACTGAGCCGCGCCATCGACAAGATGCCGCTGCGCCAGCAGGAAATGCGCGACGCGAACCGGCCGGGGGGATAACCGGGAAGCGAGGCGCCGCAGGCAGGAAAAGCCGCACTCATTTCGTTATTCGAACTCCATGATCACGTCATCCACCGCCAGGCTGTCGCCCGGTCCGGCATTGATCTTGGCGACGACGGCCTTTTTCTCCGCCCGCAGGATGTTCTCCATCTTCATCGCCTCGACGGTGCACAGCGCCTGACCCTCCTGCACCGTGTCCCCGACCGCGACATCCACCTTCACCACAAGTCCCGGCATCGGGCAGAGAAGCATCTTCGACGTATCGGCGCCCAATTTCTCGGGCATCAGCTGCGCCAGTTCATGCTGGCGCGGGGTGCGCACGTGCACCGCCATGTCGGCGCCCCGCGTCCGGATGCGGAACCCGTTTGGGATCTTGTCGGTTTTCAGCACCAGCGGCTTGCCATCGACATCCAACACCGCGAGGGGCTGGCCCGGCGTCCAGTTGCTCTCGACGCGGTGGTGCCCTCCGCCGTCGAAATGGACGGTGGCGCCAGCCTTGTCGGCCTCGATCCGCAAGGGATAGTCCTGGCCCTGCAGGCTGACCACCCAGTCAGTGCCGACGTGGCGTTCGTGATTGTCCATCCGGCCCGAGATCCGCGTGCGCCGTATCTCTGCGACGCGGTACATCGCGGCGGCGGCGGCGGCGATGCGGCGCAGGGTGTCGGGGTGCAGTTCGACCCCGTCGAACCCGTCGGGATATTCCTCGGCGATGAACGCCGTCGTGATGTCACCCGAGACGAATTTCGGGTGATCCATCACCGCCGACAGGAACGGCAGGTTGTGGCCGATCCCCTCGACCTCGAAACTGTCGAGCGCGACGCGCATATGCTCGATCGCCTCTTCCCGGGTCGGCCCCCAGGTGCAGAGCTTGGCAATCATCGGATCGTAATACATCGAGATCTCGCCGCCTTCGTAGACGCCGGTATCGTTGCGCACGACATGGTCGTCGGTGGCGATCTCTTCCGGCGGGCGATAGCGCGTCAGACGCCCGATCGACGGCAGGAACCCGCGATAGGGATCCTCGGCATAAAGCCGGTTCTCGATGGCCCAGCCGTGGATGCCTATATCCGATTGCTTGAGCTTCAGCTTTTCGCCGTTGGCGACGCGGATCATCTGCTCGACCAGATCTACCCCGGTGATCAGTTCGGTCACCGGGTGCTCGACCTGTAAACGCGTGTTCATTTCCAGGAAGAAGAAATTGCGTTCGCCGTCGACGATGAATTCGACGGTACCGGCGCTGGCATAATCCACCGCATGGGCAAGGGCAACGGCCTGCTCGCCCATCGCCTTGCGTGTGGCGTCGTCCAGAAACGGTGACGGCGCCTCTTCGACCACCTTCTGATTGCGGCGTTGGATCGAGCATTCGCGTTCGTTCAGATAGAGCCCGTTGCCGTGGCTGTCGCACAGCACCTGGATCTCGATATGCCGCGGCTGGGTGACGAACTTCTCGATGAAGATGCGGTCGTCGCCGAAGGAACTGGCCGCCTCGTTCTTCGACGATTGAAAGCCCTCGCGCGCCTCGGCGTCGTTCCAGGCGATGCGCATCCCCTTGCCGCCGCCGCCTGCGCTGGCCTTGATCATCACCGGATAGCCGATCTGGTTGCTGATCTTCACCGCTTCGTCGGCATCCTCGATCAGGCCCATATAGCCCGGCACCGTGTTGACCTCTGCTTCTTGAGCGATCTTCTTCGAAGTGATCTTGTCGCCCATCGCCTCGATGGCGCCCACCGGCGGGCCGATAAAGGCCACGCCCTCGGCCTCCAGCGCCTTGGCGAATTTCGGGTTCTCCGACAGAAAGCCATAGCCGGGATGCACCGCCTGCGCCCCGGTGTCGCGGACCGCCTGCATCACCTTGTCGATGACGATATAGGACTGGTTCGCGGGCGGCGGGCCGATATGCACCGCCTCGTCTGCCATCTTCACATGCAGCGCCTGCCTGTCGGCGTCGGAATAAACCGCGACCGTCTTGATACCCATCTTTCGCGCGGTCTTGATCACGCGGCAGGCGATTTCTCCCCGGTTCGCGATCAGGATCTTTTCAAACATGCTTCGTCCCTTCTCTAGACGCTTCTCCCGGATCTCGGGCGGACAACGCCGAAAAGCCGCCCGGACATGCTCGTCCGGACGGCTGTCGTGATGTGGCCACCGAAGCCCGGCGGCGGTTCAGTTGTGGATCAGCAGCGCTCTGGGTAGGTCTGGCAATAGGCAACGGTGCCGATCGCCCCGATTGCTGCGCCGGTGGCAAGGTCGGCGTCGAGAACGGCGGCGCCGGCAATGCCGCCCCCCGCGCCGAAAAGCGCCTGCTGCAGCGGCGTCTCGCCGCAGCCAGCCAGCAACAATGCGGCAATGCCCATCGCGGGCAACCAGGATTTGCGCATTTTACGTGTCCTTTTTCTGCTCTTTTCTCGCACTCTACCGCAAAGTCGACGATCAAGGCAAAGAAATCCCGATAAACCCCAGCATTGCCCGCAACTTGCCACGCGGGCTTGAAGCGGGACGAAAGGGGTGGTCTGACCCCGAAGGGGCCAGACCGTAGAGAAGGGGAAGGGTAACGGTTAGAACGCTTGCCTGTGGGTCTTCTGCCCGGAACACGCGTTCTGACAGCGACTGTGCGTCGGATTCGCGCAGAGCGATAGTCCGTTTCGACACCCGAATCTCGATGCGCCGAAACTTGCCGAGAAGACGCGGTGATGTGCGAAATCATGCCGACCGCCCCCTCTCGAACACCTCCGGAAAGCTTGCTCGCGCAATTTCGGCATTGACACGCAAGAGCGCATCGTAGCTGGCGGCGTCAAACGGGTCCTCGGCGGGCAGAACCTCGCGCCCGAACAGCCAGGACAACCGGCCGGCGTCGAGGTTTCCGCGCGCGAAGGGCGCGTCGCCGAAATGCTCCCACAGGGCTGCCAGAAACGCCGCGTCGGCGGCGCGGTCCGCCGGACGTCTGTCGGCATAGCGCTCGCGCCGGGTCAGCGGCGTGATCCCGCGCGGATTGGCGCGACGAATGGTGAACTGCAGATCGGTTCCGGGAAGCCGGCCGGGAAAGCCGCGGTGCTTCAGCATGGCCGCACCTCCCGGTCGGGTGCGGCGTGTTTCGGGACAGGCGCGAACGCCTGCCCCGGGGTCGTCTTACTTGTATTTGCCGGTATAGACCGGCTCGACCGAAATCGGCTCGGGCTCGATATAGACCGGCTCGGGCTCGGGCCTGCTGCAGGCCGCAACGAAGCCGACGAGGCCGACGGCGAGAAGAAGGGTGATGCTCTTCGACATCTGGATCTCCTGTCATAAAGTTGAAGACCATCCGCCATGTGATCGGCGCCCGGCCTTCGAAGCGAGGTACAGGTCACTGTCCGGTAACCTTTGGTCACATTACAGCGCTGTTTCCAGAAAAGATATCTTATTGCGTGGCGACAGGCGGTATGTGGCCGGGAAGCACCAATCGGTGTGCTAGGTGAACAACGCCGCCCAAGATATTGTATGGGCATCAGAAACCTTCCCAGATGCAGATATCGTCCTCGATCCGATAAGCTTCGAAGAACTGAGTGGCCTCGGGCGTCGGCGTGCCGAATTCGACCGGGCGGTCCGACAGGGAGATGATGATCTGCGACGGCCTCGGCCCATCCACCGGGACGCGCGGCAGGGCGAAGGTGTCACAGAGAAAGTCCATGTCCTGCGCCGCGGCCTCGACCCCGACCGATCCGGTGTCGCGCGCGATCTGCGGAGCGATGAATCGGAAGCGGTAGGTCAGGCCGGCCACCCCGGGGCGATTCTGGATCGTGTCGTGGTAGATGATCTCTTGCCCCGACGGTACCGGCACCGTCTCGGCCTGGGCAAGCGAGGCGACCAATACGACACCGGCAGTCCAGAAATTCATTGCTTCGGTTCCTTTCGAAGGATCACGCGTTTCCGGTCGCGGCGGGACTCGAGAATCTCGATCGACCCCAGCGAGGACAGCGTCTTTCTGCTGGGCCCGAACTGACCGGCGCGCAGATCGAGGATCACCGCGCCCCTCGGCTGCACGCCGAAGTGGAAAAACGGCATGTACATGTCGACGGGATAGTGAAATCCGCAACTCAGCAGGCTGACGGCCAGATCGCATGGCCGCGCTTCCGGCAGGTCCTCGTTCTGTGGATTCCAGGTGGATATCCGGGCGCGTTCGACGCCGTTGGCGACGAGAAACTCGGTCGCCTTGCCGAGGCTGGCATAGGCCGCCGCCTCGCGTCTGTAGCCGAAATGCCGGTGCTCGTTCTCCTCGATATCGACCAGCAGCAGGTCGGCACCGAAGGCGGCGTGCGCGAACAGGTCGAAAAACGCGTAGCCGCACCCGATATCGGCGACCTTCTTCGGGGCAAGCGGGGTGATACAGGGCTCCAGGCGCAGGAACTCGTCGCGGACCGCGGCGACGGCACGTTCGGCCAGGTGCAGCGACTTGTCGGCAATGACCGCGTCCAGCGGCCCGGGATCGCCCTGCTCCCACGCCTTGATGACCTGCCCGGAATTGCGCACGTCATGCAGGATCTCGGATCGCTGCAGCACGATGTTGCGCAGGTCCTGCAGGCCGAACATCGAGTAGTCCAACTCGCGTGGGTCCAGGGTCAACGCGCTTGCATCCCGCATCGCTCAGCCGGCCTCCGGCCCGCGGTCCATGCAGCAATTCCGGACCAGGCAGCAGCATTGTCCGAAATGTGAATCGTAGAGGCGAAGACCGGCCAGTATCCGCACCGATTCTGCAATTGCTTGTTCGATCCGTACAACCACGCCCTCGGACGCAGGCGTATGTGGCGCATCTGTCCCGGACGCACGGCTCGATAGAGCGACCGCGCGCGACGCCGCTGGGATGATGGGAATGTCATGCAATGTGCGCACCCTCGTCAAACGCCTTACAGCGGAATGTTGTCGTGCTTCTTCCACGGGTTCTGGAGCCGCTTCCCCCGCAGCGAGGCGAAGGCGCGATTCACCCGCTTGCGCGTGTTGCGCGGCATGACCACCTCGTCGACAAAGCCCTTCTCGGCCGCAACGAATGGATTGGCAAAGCGGTCCTCGTAATCCTTGGTCCGTTCCGCGATCTTGTCGCCGTCGCCCAGTTCCGATCGGTAAAGGATCTCGACCGCCCCCTTCGCCCCCATCACCGCGATCTCCGCCGTGGGCCAGGCATAGTTGAAATCGCCGCGCAGGTGCTTGGACGCCATGACGTCGTAGGCCCCGCCATAGGCCTTGCGGGTGATCACCGTCACCTTGGGCACCGTTGCCTCGCCATAGGCGAAGAGCAGCTTGGCGCCGTGCTTGATGACGCCGCCATATTCCTGGGAGGTTCCCGGCAGGAAGCCGGGCACGTCGACAAAGGTCAGGATCGGGATCTCGAAGGCGTCGCAGAACCGCACGAAGCGTGCCGCCTTCCGGCTGGCGTCGATGTCCAGGCAGCCGGCCAGCACCATCGGTTGGTTCGCCACCACGCCCACGCTCTGTCCCTCCAGCCGGATGAATCCGGTAAGGATGTTCTTGGCGAAATTCTCCTGGATCTCGTAGAAATCCCCCTCGTCCGCGACCTTCCGGATCAATTCCTTCATGTCGTAAGGCGTGTTGGGATTGTCGGGGATCAGGGTGTCGAGGCTCGGCTCGACCCGGTCTGGCGCGTCAAAGAACGGGCGCACCGGCGGTTTCTCGCGGTTGTTCAGGGGCAGGAAATCCACCAGCCGCCGCACCTCGGTCAGCGCGTCGACGTCGTTCTCGAACGCCCCATCGGCGACCGAGGATTTGCGGGTATGGGTCGAGGCGCCGCCCAGTTCCTCGGCCGTCACCTGCTCGTTGGTGACCGTCTTCACCACGTCGGGGCCGGTGACGAACATGTACGATGTGTCCTTCACCATGAAGATGAAGTCGGTCATCGCCGGGCTGTAGACCGCGCCACCCGCGCAGGGCCCCATGATCACGCTGATCTGCGGCACGACGCCGCTTGCCATGATGTTGCGCTGGAACACCTCGGCATAGCCCGCCAGCGAGGCCACCCCTTCCTGGATGCGCGCGCCGCCGGAATCGTTCAGCCCGATCACCGGTGCGCCGTTCTGCACCGCCATGTCCATGATCTTGCAGATCTTCTGCGCATGGGTTTCGGACAGAGACCCGCCAAAGACGGTGAAATCCTGGCTGAACACGTAAACCATGCGCCCGTTGATCGTGCCCCAGCCGGTCACCACCCCGTCGCCCGAGGGCCGCTCTTCCTGCATGCCGAAATCCGTGCAGCGATGGGCGACGAACATGTCGAACTCCTCGAAGCTGCCCTCGTCCAGCAGCAGTTCGATGCGCTCGCGCGCCGTCAGTTTGCCCTTGGCATGCTGCGCATCGATGCGCCGTTGGCCGCCACCCAACCGGGCGGTTTTGCGGCGATCTTCGAGTTCCTGAAGAATGTCCTTCATGACCTATGCCTCCCAGCGCATTTGCGGCAAACTACGCTTTGACGGGGGCGCGATAAAGCAAAATCGGGGATATTTGCAAATGCTTTCGGGATACGCTTGCGCAAATTGCAAAACTGCGAAATGACGGCGATCGAGCTTGTCTGCGCCCATGCCGAAGGCGAGGTGGGCAACGTCATCGTGGGCGGCGTCGACCCGCCGCCCGGCGACACGTTGTGGGCACAGCGAGATTGGCTGGCGTCAGACGGGCGTTTGCGCGACCTGGTCTTGAACGAGCCGCGCGGCGGAGTGTCCAAACATGTCAACCTCCTGGTGCCGCCGAAGGACCCCCGTGCCGCGGCGGGGTTCCTGATCATGGAGCCGGTGCACACCCCGCCGATGTCGGGCTCGAACGCGATCTGCGTGGCGACGGTCTGCCTGGAGACGGGGCGCGTTCCGATGACGGAGCCTGTAACCGAGTTCCACCTCGAGGCACCCGCCGGGCTGGTTCCGGTCCGCGCCATCTGCCGCGAGGGCAAGGCCGCAAGCATCGAGGTCACCAATGTCGCGTCTTTCGCGGACCGGCTGGACATGCCGCTGGAACTGGAGGGTCACGGCACCTTGCGTGTCGACACCGCATGGGGCGGCGACAGCTTCGTTCTGGTGAAGGCCGACGCGATCGGGCTGTCGCTGACGCCCGACGAGGGCCGCGAGATATCCGAACTGGGGGCCCGCATCACCCGCGCCGCGAACGCGCAGGTCGGTTTCAATCATCCCGGCGCGGACTGGTCGCACATTTCGTTCTGTCAGTTCACGGGACCGGTGGACCGTGACGGGCCGGTCCCAAAGGGCAAGAGCGCGGTGGTCATCGATCCCGGCAAGATCGACCGGTCACCTTGCGGCACGGGGTGCTCGGCGCGAATGGCCGTCATGGCGGCGCGCGGCGAATTGGGCGTTGGCGATCGTTACACCGGCCTGTCGATCATCGGCGGCCGGTTCGACTGTCGCGTGACGGCAGCGGCCGAGGTGGCGGGGCGTCCCGCGATCCTTCCCAGCATCCGCGGCCGCGCCTGGATCACCGGGCGCCAGACGCTGACGGTCGATACCGCCGATCCCTGGCCGCGGGGCTACCGTGTCGGCGATACCTGGCCGGTTCAACGCTGACCCGCAAAAGCACTTGTGCATCGCCGCACATGGACAATCCGCCAAGCCGGTCCTAATTCGGGGAATGACCCGCGATTACGGCGTCCGCTTTCTCGACAGGACCACGCCGCCCCACATCTTCACCCTGATACTCATCGCAGGCGTGTCCGCCCTGTCGATGAACGTCTTCCTGCCGTCCTTGCCGAAAATGACGGTGTATTTCGACACCGAATACCGGCTGATCCAGCTGTCGGTCTCTGCCTATCTGCTGTGCAACGCGATCCTGCAGATCATCGTCGGCCCGATATCGGACCGCTACGGGCGCCGTCCGGTCATCCTCTACGGCTTCGCGCTTTTCGCCCTGGCGACGCTTGGCTGCATATACGCCCAGACAGTCGAGGTCTTCCTCGCCTTCCGCATGCTGCAGGGCGTGGTGGTCGTCGGAATCGTGCTGAGCCGGGCCGTGGTGCGGGACATGGTGCCCCAGGACCAGGCGGCCTCGATGATCGGATACGTTACGATGGGCATGGCCATCGTACCCATGATCGGCCCGGCCATCGGCGGGCTTCTGGACGAAGCGTTCGGCTGGCAGGCGAACTTTTGGCTGCTCTTCGCGCTGGGGCTGGCGACGCTCTGGGTCTGCTGGCGCGACATGGGCGAGACGGCGACGGAGCGGTCGACAAGCTTTGCCGCGCAGTTCCGGCAATATCCGGAATTGCTGATGTCGCGCCGGTTCTGGGGCTACTGCCTGGCCGCCGCTTTTGGCGCCGGGGCGTTCTTCGCCTATCTCGGCGGGGCGCCCTATGTCGGGTCCGAGGTCTACGGGCTGGAGCCCGGAACTCTCGGAATCTACTTCGGCGCGCCGGCGCTGGGCTACTTCCTCGGCAACTGGGTATCGGGGCGCTATTCGGTGCGCTACGGCATCAACCGGCTGATCGTCGTTGGCACCGTATTGACCTCGATGGGCCTGGCGGTGTCCCTGACGCTGTTCTACGCCGGCCTCGGTTCGGTCAATATCTTCTTCGGTTTCATGACCTTCGTCGGGCTCGGCAATGGCCTGGTGATGCCCAATGCCAATGCCGGCCTCTTGTCGGTTCGGCCACACCTGGCCGGATCGGCCAGCGGGTTGGGCGGGGCGATCATGATCGGCGGCGGCGCCGCGCTGTCGGCGCTGGCCGGCGCGTTACTGCAGCCCGGCAGAGGCGCCTACCCGCTGTTGTGGATCATGTTCCTGTCGTCGACGATGGCCGTGATCTGCATCACCTACGTGCTGCAGCGCGAACGGCAGCTGCGCGGGGCATGACACCCCTTGCGCCCGGCGCTTTGCAAAGGCACGATCGGATCGGTGCAAAACTGCAAAAGGCCGACCCGATGGCGCAACAGAAACTCTATGCCGGGGCCAAGCTGCGCGAGATCCGCACCCGGCTGGGGCTGACGCAGAAGGAGTTCGCCGAAAAACTGGGTGCCTCGCTGCCGTATCTCAACCAGATGGAAAACAACCACCGCCCGGTCTCGGCCGGCGTCGTTCTCGCGCTGGCATCGGAATTCGGCTTCGACGTCACTGAGTTGAAGGCCGGAGAGGCGGAGCGGCTGGTTGTCGACATGCGCGAGGCGCTGGCCGACCCGGTCTTCGCCGACGACACGCCGCCTTTGGCCGACCTGCGCTTGGCGGCCTCGAACGCGCCGCTTCTGGCGCGCGCCTTCCTGTCGTTGCACCGAGCGTACCGTCAGAACCACGAGCGTCTCGCATCGCTCGACGAGGCGCTCGGGCGCGAAGACAGCGCGATACGCCCGTCCCCTTGGGAAGAGGTGCGCGATTTCTTCCATTACTGCGACAACTACCTCGATGCCGTCGACCGCGCAGCAGAGCGGTTCGCCTGTTCCGACGGTAATGTGGCCGACCAACAATCGATTGCCGAGGCGGCGCTGTCCGATCACGGAATTTCCGTGCGTTTCGAGCCTATTGACGGCCTTCGCTCATTTGACGCGTCAACTGGTGCGCTAGCGATTTCCTCGCGCATCGCCCGATCGACCCAGCGATTTCAACTGCTGCACCAGGTCGCGCTGACAACGCAGAACGACCTGCTCGAGGCCACGCTCGATCTGGCCCGTTTCCAATCCGACGAAGCCCGCGCTATCGCCAAGATCGGGCTCGCCAATTACTTCGCGGGCGCCGCGCTGTTGCCGTACCAGGCCTTCCAGGCCGCGGCGCAAAAGCACCGCCACGACCTTGAATACCTCGCCGACCTGTTCGGCGCGTCCATCGAGCAGGTGGCGCACCGGTTGTCCACCTTGCAGCGCCCCGGCGCCAAGGGCGTGCCGTTCTTCTTCGTCCGGGTCGACCAGGCCGGCACGATCACGAAACGGCACTCGGCCACGCGGCTGCAATTCGCCCGCTTCGGCGGGGCCTGCCCGCTCTGGAACGTGCACCGTGCTTTCGAGACGCCGGGCCGGTTCCTGCGGCAACTGGCCGAGACACCCGACGGCGTACGCTATCTGTGCCTGGCGCGCGACGTGTCCAAGCCCGGCGGCAGCTTTGCCGCGCCGGTGCGCCGCTATGCGATCGGCCTGGGCTGCGAGATCCGCCATGCCGGGGACCTGGTCTATGCCGACGACCTCGATCTGTCGCGCGACGCGGCCTTCGAGCCGATCGGAATTTCCTGCCGGATCTGCGAGCGCGACACGTGCCATCAGCGGTCGGTGCCGCCGCTGGAACGGCCTCTGCGGGTCGATCCGGACCGGCGTGGCGTGCTGCCCTACCGGATCGGCTAGCGGCTCAGGCGTCCGCCGCCGACAGCATCGCGTAGATCTGGTCCTTCAGCAGCATCCTCTCCTTGCGCAGCTGCATCTCGTAAAGCTCTTCCACCGGCTCGACGTTCGTCTCGGCCCGGTGAATGGCGCGGTTCAGGTCGTGGTAGTCGTCGAACAGCTTGGCGAAATGCGCGTTCTCGACCTTCAGCGCGTGCATCCGGTCGACGTGCTGGGGAAATTCCTCGGCGAGTTCGTGCGGGACATGCGTCATTACGGCGATCCTCTTGGTGTTGGTTCGCCGCAAAGCTAGCCCGTGGCGAAGGGGCTCACTTTGACACCGATCAAATGCCCTAGCGGCGCGCCCGCCGCCAGCCCGCCGCCTGCGCTTCGGCCTCGGTGCAGAACCAGCGCTCGCCTTTCTCCGCGTCGATCCGGGTCTCGGGATAGAAGGCCTGCCCAGGCACGTGATAGATGCGCCGTTCGCCGGAAATGTTGCCCTTGATGACGCAGCCCGAGACCGGCGAAGGCTGTGCCGGCGCCGCGGTGGCGCGAAAGTCCTCGGGCGCCTGGAGCCGTCCGGCCCACAGGCCGCGCTCTTCGAAAATCGCGGCCTTCTCGAGATCGGCGTAGTCGAGCGAGTATTTCCGGTAGGCTTCGGCGATACCCTCGCGCACCAGCCGCGCGCCGATATCTTCGCCGGCCACCCGGCACACCGCGACGGTGCGGCCGTACCTGTCCGTATCGCGCGGCTCGCAGCGCGCGCGCTTGCCGTCGTAAAGCGCTGCGGCCTGCTGCTTTGCCCAGGTACCGCAATCCCTGTCGCGACCGTCGGCCAAGCGGCAGACCTGGCCAATCTCGGGCGCGTCGATGCCGAACAGCCGCACGGTCACATCGCCCACGCGCAGCGTATCGGCATCGCTGACCCGGATCGTCCCGGAAAAGCTTTCGGCCCCGGCCGCCAGCGGCAAAAGCGCAAGTGCGAGCGCGGCGAATCTTAACATTCGGTTAAGATCCACGGGCGCGCCGCGGGGATCAAGACGCCGAGTTAAGAAATGTTAACGTTGCGCGACCTGCCAGTTGGGATGGATCCAGGGCTGGTCGTTGGCCGGCGGCAGCGGGTCGCGGCCAAGGATGTGGTCGGCGGCCTTTTCGCCCACCATGATCGTCGGCGCGTTGATGTTGCCGTTGGTGATCTGCGGAAAAACCGAACTGTCGGCCAGCCGCAGGCCATCAACCCCGATCACCCGGCAGTCCGGATCGACCACCGCATGCCAGTCGTCGCGCCGCCCCATTCGCGCCGTGCCGCAGGGGTGATAGGCGCTTTCCACGTGCTCGCGGATCGCGGCGTCCAGTTCGACGTCGCTCTGCACCTGCGGCCCGGGCTGAATCTCGTGCTTGACGAACGGCTTGAACGCCTCCTGCGCGAACAACTCACGGGTCAGGCGGATCGCCTGGCGGAACTCGGTCCAGTCGTCCTCGTGGCTCATGTAGTTGAACCGGATCGCGGGCGCCTCGTGCGGGTCAGCCGAGCGCAGCGTCACCGCGCCGCGCGATTTCGACCGCATCGGGCCGACATGGGCCTGGAATCCATGGCCGTCCGCTACCGCGCGCCCGTCATAGCGCACCGCCATCGGCAGGAAGTGGAACTGCAGGTCTGGATAGTCGATCCCGGCGGCGGAGCGTATGAAACCGCAGCTTTCGAACTGGTTCGATGCGCCCAGACCGGTGCGGGTGAAGAGCCACTGCGCGCCGATCGACGCCTTGCCGAAGAGGTTCCAGTACTTGTAAAGGCTCACCGGCTGGGTCGCGGCCATCTGCACGTACATCTCCAGATGATCCTGCAGGTTCTGCCCGACGCCGGGCCGGTCGGCGATGACCCTGATGCCGTGGTGCACCAGATGCGCGCCCGGCCCGATGCCTGACAGCATCAACAGCTTCGGCGAGTTGATCGACGAGGCGGCGAGGATCACCTCGCGCCTGGCCTGGATCGTCCGCCTGGTCCGCCCGCGCAGAATTTCCACGCCGGTGGCGCGGCCCTCTTCGATCACCACGCGGGCGGCCAGGCCGTTGACCAGGGCGCAGTTGGGCCGCCTCAGCGCCGGACGCAGATAGGCGTTGGCCGCCGACCAGCGCCGGCCCTTCCAGATCGTCGCCTCGAACGGGCCAAAGCCCTCCTGCTTTTCGCCGTTGTAATCGTCGGTGATCTCGTAGCCCGCCTGCCGCCCGGCCTCGACGAAGGCGCGGATCAGCGGGTTCAGCCGCGGGCCGCGGGTGACATGCAGCGGCCCGCCGGTGCCGCGCCAGGAGGCGTCGCCGCCATGGCCGCCGTCGTGCCAGTACTCCATCCGCTTGAAATAGGGCAGCACGTCGGCAAAGCCCCAGCCCGCCGCGCCCATCTCGGCCCAGGTGTCGAAATCGCGGGCATGGCCGCGGACATAGACCATGCCGTTGATCGAGGACGAGCCGCCGATCACCTTGCCGCGCGGGCAGGCCAGGCGGCGGCCGCCCAGCTGCGGCTCGGGTTCCGACCGGTAGCCCCAGTCGTAGCGGCGCATGTTCATCGGGTAGGACAAGGCGGCCGGCATCTGGATGAACGGCCCGGCATCGCTGCCGCCATGCTCGATCACCAGCACCGAGGCGCCGGCCTCGGCCAGCCTGTAGGCGATGGCGCAGCCCGCGCTGCCGGCGCCGACGACGACGTAATCGGCGATGGTCGTGTCCTCGCGGCCGCGTCCGATGCTGCCGGTCATACCGTGTCCCTCAGCATGTCGTAGGAGACCATCACCGTCTCGCGATAGGCCGCGCGCTCCGTCAACCGCCGGTAATA
>JAHELH010000118.1:0-1427 GCA_024644285.1 Paracoccaceae bacterium
CTGCCCGAGGTCATCCTGGCCGTCTATGCCATGGCCGCGCTGATGTTCGGGGTCTATACCGGCAAGGACCGCACCGCGCCGATGCTGATCTGGGGCACCGCCGCCATCATGGTGCTGGTCGCGGCCTGGATCGGCCTGGCCGGCGAGGGCAGCAACGCCGCCTTCTCGGGCATGTTCGTCGATGACGGGTTTGCCCGGTTCGCCAAGATCGTCATCCTGATATCCGCCGCCGCGATCCTGGTGATGAGCGAGGATTACATGGCCAAGCGGGACCTGTTGCGGTTCGAGTACCCGTTGCTGGTCACGCTGGCGGTCTGCGGCATGATGGTGATGGTCAGCGCCGGCGACCTGATCGCGCTTTACATGGGGCTGGAACTGCAGTCGCTGTCGCTTTACGTGATTGCCGCCCTGCGCCGGGACAGCGTGAAATCGACCGAGGCGGGGCTGAAATACTTCGTGCTCGGTGCGCTCAGTTCGGGGCTGCTGCTTTACGGCGCCTCGCTGGTCTACGGCTATGCCGGCACCACGAAGTTCGCGGGTATCATCATGGTTGCGACCGGCGATCACCTGTCGCTGGGCCTCTTGTTCGGGTTGGTGTTCATGCTGGCGGGGATGGCCTTCAAGGTCTCCGCCGTGCCGTTCCACATGTGGACGCCGGACGTCTACGAGGGCTCGCCCACACCGGTCACCGCCTTCTTCGCCACCGCGCCCAAGATGGCCGCGATGGGGCTCTTCGCGCGGCTGGTGCACGACGCCTTCGGGCAGGTGACCGCGGATTGGGGGCAGATCGTGGCCTTCCTGGCCGTGGCCTCGATGTTCCTGGGCTCGATCGCCGCGATCGGCCAGCGCAACATCAAGCGGCTGATGGCCTATTCGTCGATCGGCCACATGGGCTTTGCGCTGATGGGGCTGGCCTCGGGAACCGTCGTTGGCGTGCAGGCGATGCTGATCTACATGGCGATCTACGTGACGATGAACGTCGGCACCTTCGCCTTCATCCTGTCGATGGAGAAGGACGGCGCCCCGGTCACCGATATCGACGCGCTGAACATGTTCTCGAAGAAGGAACCGCTGAAGGCGCTGGCGGTGCTGATCCTGATGTTCAGCCTGGCCGGCGTGCCGCCACTGGTGGGCTTTTTCGGCAAGTTCTACGTGCTGCGGGCGGCGGTGGACGGGAACATGGCCTGGCTGGCCGTGGCCGGCGTGATCGCCAGCGTGATCGCCGCGTTCTATTACATCCGCATCGTCTATTACATGTATTTCGGCGAGGACCGGGATGCGCTGGACGGCGCCATGTCGCCGTCGCAATGGGCGTTCCTGATGGCCTCGGCGGCGATCATGCTGCTGGGTGTCGTCAATCTTTTCGGCATCGACGGCGCGGCGGCGCTGGCGGCGGGCGCTCTTGTCGACTGAGACCGGCTGGCCCG
>JAHELH010000118.1:1527-5674 GCA_024644285.1 Paracoccaceae bacterium
GGTCACCGCGCGCACCGGGTCGGCCACGACCACCGGCATCTTCGACACGGTCGATGCCAGCGGCGCGCTGGTACTGGCCACCGAGACCGGCCGCCGCGCGATCCCGGCGGCGGATGTCTACTTCTGAAGGGGAAGACACATGCTTCTCTGCATCGATTGCGGCAACACCAACACCGTGTTCGCGGTCTGGGACGGCACCAAATTTCTCGCCACCTTCCGGACCACCACCGAGCACCAGCGCACGGCGGACCAGTACTGGGTCTGGTTCAGCCAGCTGATGGAGCATCGCCACGTGCCGGTCGAAATCGACGAGGTGATCATCTCGTCGACCGTGCCGCGCGTCGTGTTCAACCTGCGCCTGCTTTGCGCCGACTATTTCGACACCCGGCCGATGGTCGTCGGCAAACCCGATTGCGCCCTGCCGGTGCCGCCGCGCGTCGACCAGGGGACCATCGTCGGGCCGGACCGGCTGGTGAACACGGCGGGCGCCTTCGACCGGCATGGCGGCGACGTGATCGTGGTCGATTTCGGCACCGCCACCACCTTCGACGTGGTGGCCCACGACGGAGCCTATGTCGGCGGCGTTATCGCGCCCGGCGTCAACCTGAGCCTCGAGGCGCTGCACATGGCCGCCGCCGCCCTGCCGCATGTCGACGTGACCAAGCCGCAGAAGGTGATCGGCACCAATACCGTGGCCTGCATGCAGTCGGGCGTGTTCTGGGGCTATGTCGGCGTGGTGCAGTCGATCACCGAGCGGATCAAGGGCGAATGGGACCGGCCGATGCGGATCATCGGCACCGGCGGGCTGGCGCCCTTGTTCGCGCAGGGCGATGTGCTATTTGACCGCATCGAGGATGATCTCACGATGCACGGTCTCACCGTCATCCACCGGTTCAACAAGGAAAAAAGCTAGATCATGAGCAGCGACCGGCTGATTTACCTCCCCCTCGGCGGCGCGGGGGAGATCGGGATGAATTGCTATGTCTACGGCTACGGTCCGGCGGGCAAGGAGCGGTATATCCTGGTCGACCTGGGCGTGACCTTCCCGGACATGGACACGACGCCCGGGGTCGACCTGATCTTTCCGGATATCGCCTGGATCGCCGAGCGCGCCGACCGGCTGGAGGCGATCTTCATCACCCATGCGCACGAGGATCACGTGGGCGCGCTGGCGCATCTGCTGCCGCGGCTGGACGCGCCGGTCTACGCCCGCGCCTTCACCGCCCACATCGCGCGGCTGAAGCTGGAAGAGCAGGGGATGGATCCCGCCCTGGTCAAGACCGTCTCGCCCTGGCCCGAATCCGTTCAGGCGGGCCCGTTCACCGTGGGTTTCGTGCCGATATCGCACTCGATCCCGGAAAGCTCTGGCCTGGTCATCGACAGCCCCGCCGGGCGCGTGGTGCATACCGGCGATTTCAAGCTCGACCCGAACCCGGTGGTGGGCGAGGCCTTCGATCCGGAATTGTGGGACGAAGTGGCGAAGCCCGGCGTACGCGCGCTGGTCTGCGATTCGACGAACGTGTTCTCGGCGCATCCGGGGCGGTCCGAATCGTCGCTGGGCGACAGCATCGAGACGCTGATCCGAGACGCGGAAGGCATGGTGGTGGCGACCACCTTCGCCTCGAACGTGGCGCGGCTGAAGACGCTGGCCAGCGCCGGCCGGCGGGCGGGCCGGTCGGTGGTGCTGTTGGGCCGGGCGATGCGGCGCATGGTGACTGCGGCGGTCGAGACCGGCGTGCTGGGCGATTTTCCCAAGGTCGTCAGCCCCGAGGACGCCGTGAGCATCCCGCGCGAGCACCTGATGCTGCTGGCCACCGGAAGTCAGGGCGAGCGCCGCGCCGCCAGCGCGCAGCTGTCCCGCGGCAAGTACCTGGGGCTGGAACTGAAGGAGGGCGACCTGTTCCTGTTCTCGTCCAAGACCATCCCCGGCAACGAGAAATCGGTGATCCGGATCGTCAACAATTTCAGCGAGATGGGCGTCGATGTTGTCGATGACGGCTCGGACCTCTACCACGTCTCGGGCCACGCCAACCGCCCCGACCTGCAGGCCATGCACCAGCGGATGAAGCCGCAGATGGTGATTCCGATGCATGGCGAGCACCGGCACCTGCGCGAGCATGTCAAGCTGGCCGAGGCGGGCGGTATCGCCGGGGTGATCGCGCCGAACGGCACGATGATCGACCTCTCCGGCAATGCGCCCAAGGCGGCGGAATTCGTCGAGACCGGGCGGCTCTATCTCGACGGCGCGGTGCAGGTGGGGGCGCTGGACGGCGTGGTGCGCGACCGCATCCGCATGGCGCTGAACGGGCACGTGCTGGCCACCGTCATCATCGACGAGGACGGCGAGATGCTGGGCGATCCCTGGTGCGAGATCATGGGCCTGCCCGAGACCGGGTCCAGCCATGCACCGCTGATCGATCTGCTGGAGGCCGATCTGGGCCAGGTGCTGGGACGGGCGGACCGCAAGACGCTCGCCGACGACGAGAAGATCGAGGAAGCGGCGCGCCGGGTCCTGCGCAAGACCACGCAGGACGAGATCGGCAAGAAACCCGAGGTGACGCTGGTTGTCAGCCGGCTGACTTAGGTTAGATTCAACCACAAGGCGGCCCCTGACGTGCCGCCGCGTTTCAAGGAGGACTTTCGGATGATCAGCAAGACCGGCTCCGCCCATTGGTCCGGCGGATTGAAGGACGGCAAGGGACAGGTTTCGGCCCAGTCCGGCGTGCTGAAGGACGTGCCCTACAGCTTTGCCAAGCGCTTCGGCGACGAGGCCGGCAGCAACCCCGAGGAGCTTCTGGGCGCGGCGCATGCCGCCTGCTACTCGATGGCGCTGTCGAACGTGCTGGCGGAATACGACCTGAAGGCCGACAGCATCGACACCACGGCGACGGTGACGCTTGATCCCGGCAAGGGGGCGATCACCAAGGTGCATCTGGATCTCAAGGCCAGCATCCCGGGGGCGTCGGACGCGACGTTCCAGGAAGCGGCGCACAAGGCCAAGGAAGGCTGCCCGGTCTCGAAGCTGTTCAACGCCGAGATCACGCTGGACGCCAAGCTGGCCTAGGGTCCGGCCACCCCGAAGCTGCGACAATTGCGACCTGTCACGGGTCGGTTCCCGGCCAGACGACCCCGGCCTGGGCGGGGTTTGCTGGGGTCATGGCAATCGATCTGACAGCCCGCGACATCATCGATCTCGACCGGTATCCCATCGCCACGCCCGGCGCCCGCCGCAATGCGGTGCTGGCGCAGGTGCGGGCCGATCTGGCCCGCGATGGCTGCGCGGTGATCCGGGACTTCCTGACCCCGGCCGGCATCGCCGCGGCGCGGGCCGAGGCGGATAGTGTCGCCGAGCAGGCGCACCGGTCCTTCGGGCGCACCAACCCCTACTTTACCCAGGACGATCCGGACCTGCCGCCCGACCACCCCAAGCGGCGGTTCTTCGACCGCTCCAACGCCTTCGTCCCCGCCGACAATTTCCCGCCCGGCGGCCCGTTGCGCACGATCTACGATGCGCCGGGCTTCGACGGATTCATCCGCGATTGCCTGCAGGCCGGGCGCTTTTTCCGCTACGCCGACCCGCTGGCCGACGTGATCGTCAACATGGCCGAGGAAGGCAACGGCTTTCCCTGGCATTTCGACACCAACGCCTTCACCGTGACGCTGGCGATCCAGAACGCCGAGGCGGGCGGGGCCTTCGAATACGCGCCGGGCATCCGGAAGGGGGCTGAGAATTTCGACGAGGTGGCGCGGGTGCTGGACGGCACCTCGGACCGCGTCCGGACGCTGCATCTGCGGCCCGGCGACCTGCAGCTGTTCCTGGGCCGCCATTCGCTGCACCGGGTGGCGCCGCTGACGGGCGCGCGCCGGCGTTACGTCGCGATCTTCTCTTATGTCGAGGAACCGGACATGGTGGGCTCGCCCGAGCGCACGCGGCAGCTTTACGGGCGGGTGCTGCCGATCCACCTGGAGCGTGCCGGTCTGCGTGCGGATACGTATCTGGATTGACGCCGGATGCGGTGGGCGAACCCCGGGTTAGTCCCCGGAACCACCCACCCTGCGTCAGAACCGCCCCGGTGAGGTAGGGTGGGTTTTCAACCCACCGCCCACGCTAGTCGGTGCGGCGGTCGTCGAAGCTCATGGCGATGAA
>JAHELH010000118.1:5774-7446 GCA_024644285.1 Paracoccaceae bacterium
CGGCCGATCCGGTGCACGTAATCTTCGGAATGGGACGGCACGTCAAAGTTGAAGATGTGACTGACCGCCGGCACGTCCAGCCCGCGCGCCGCCACGTCAGAGGCGATGAGAAAGCGCAGCGTTCCTGCGCGGAAGCCGTCGAGCGTGCGGGTGCGCTGCGACTGGTCGAGATCGCCGTGGATCGGCGCCGCGTCATAGCCGTGCTTCTGCAGCGACTTGGCGACGATATCGACGTCGGTCTTGCGGTTGCAGAAGACGATGGCGTTGGTGCAGGCCTCGCCCTCGGCATCGATCAGGGCGCGCAGGACGGCGCGCTTTTCGGTCGCCTGGCGATCCTTGCGGCTGGCGCGGAACATCACCACCGCCTGCTCGATGGTCTCGGACGCCGTCGCCTGCCGCGCCACCTCGACCTTTGCCGGGTTCGACAGGAACGTGTTGGTGATCCGCTCGATCTCGGGCGCCATGGTGGCCGAGAAGAACAAGGTCTGGCGGGTGAAAGGGGTCAGGCCGAAGATGCGCTCGATATCCGGGATGAAGCCCATGTCGAGCATCCGGTCGGCCTCGTCCACCACCATGATCTTGACGTCCGACAGGATCAGCTTGCCGCGCTCGAAATGATCGAGCAGCCGGCCCGGCGTGGCGATCAGCACGTCGACGCCCTTGTCGATCAGCGTGTCCTGCTCCTTGAACGACACGCCGCCGATCAAGAGCGCCTTGGTCAGCTTGACGTGCTTGGAATAGGTTTCGAAGTTCTCGGCCACCTGGGCGGCCAGTTCGCGCGTCGGGCACAGCACCAGGCTGCGCGGCATCCGGGCGCGGGCGCGGCCGCGGGCCAGCAGAGTGATCATCGGCAGGACGAATCCGGCAGTCTTGCCGGTCCCGGTCTGCGCGATGCCAAGGACGTCGCGGCCTTCCAGTGCAGGGGGGATCGCCCCGACCTGGATCGGGGTGGGGATTTCGTAGCCCGCGTCGGATACGGCGCGAAGTACTTTGGGGGCCAGCCCCAAATCGGAGAATGTGGTCATGTATGCCTTTCGGTAAGCGGCTTGTGGCGGCCGCAATTCCGGGCGGCCTGGCAGGCCGAATTGCCTGCCTTCATCTGGGACTGCAGATAGGCCATCGACCCGTATCGGTCAAGTTCGGCACCGCCGCTGACGCTGCGTTGCAGCAGAGATTCGCGTATCGTGCGGCAAACTTATCGCGGGGGAGCGGCAGCACCTCCCGCCTGTTCCGCGCAAATTGCCGCAAAGTCGCCGGAATTGCACGGTTCGGACACAGTTCGGCCATATCGTGCCGTTTCAATCGCCGGGATGCCAAAAGGAGAGATTCCATGGAACTTCAACCCTACCTGATCCCCAGCGCGGCCACGATGGCGGTTCTTGGGATCGTCTATCTGGTCTTTGTCTTCTGGGTGCGCCGTCCTGGCCGCCGCGACGATCTGGCGGCCCGTCAGAACGAAAGCTGACCGTCCGGCCCGCGCTGCGTGGCCGCCGACCTCAGCCGCAGCACACCTTTCCTGCGCGCCCCGGAAACGGTCTGTTTCCGGGTCTGCGCCAATTCTCCGACCGTTTGAACGCCGAGGCGCGCCTCAGGCGACCATCATCTCCTTGGTCGCCGTCAGCCGGATCTCGGGATAGTCGCGCGCCACCCGGTCGATGTCCCATTGCAGGCG
>JAHELH010000119.1 GCA_024644285.1 Paracoccaceae bacterium
TCGTGATCAACTGCAACCTTCAGCGGCTGGACGGTCCGGTGCGCGGCAACGGCAAGATCGTGCAGGAGCTCGAGGGTAATTTCCGCGGCTCTGGCTGGGAAGTGATCAAGGTGCTCTGGGGTCGCGGCTGGGACGAGCTGCTGGAGATGGACACCAGCGGGCGGCTGCGCCAGCTGATGGACGAGACCGTCGACGGCGACTATCAGACCTTCAAGTCGAAGGACGGCGCCTATATCCGCGAGCATTTCTTCGGCAAGTATCCCGAAACGGCGGCGCTGGTCGAGGACTGGACCGACGACCAGATCTGGGCGCTGCGGCGCGGCGGGCACGACCCGCAGAAGGTCTATACCGCCTTCAAGCGGGCGACCGAGGTCGAGGGCCAGCCGACCTGTCTGCTGGTCAAGACCGTCAAGGGCTACGGCATGGGCAAGGCCGGCGAAGGCCAGATGACCACGCACCAGCAGAAGAAGATGGCCGAGGACCAGCTGCGCGCCATGCGCGACCGGTTCGAGATCCCGGTCTCGGACGAAGATCTGCCGAAGGCGCCTTTCGTGTCGCTGAACAACGCCCAGAAGGCCTATCTTGCCGAGAAACGGCAAGCGCTGGGCGGGCCGTTCCCGGCGCGCAACACCGAGTCGCCGAAGCTGGAGATTCCCAAGCTGCAGGCCTTCGAGGGTCAGCTGAAGGGCACCGGCGACCGCGAGATCTCGACCACGATGGCGTTCGTGCGGATCCTGACGACGCTGCTGCGCGACAAGCAGGTCGGCAAGCACGTCGTGCCCATCGTGCCGGACGAAAGCCGCACCTTCGGGATGGAGGGGCTGTTCCGCAGCGTGGGCATCTACAACCCGCTGGGCCAGCACTACATCCCCGAAGACGCCGACCAGATGATGTTCTACAAGGAAAGCGAGACCGGACAGGTCTTGCAGGAAGGCATCAACGAGGCCGGCGCGATGGCCGACTGGATCGCCGCCGCCACGTCGTATTCCAACCACGGCGTGCCGATGATCCCGTTCTACATCTACTACTCGATGTTCGGCTTCCAGCGGATCGGCGACCTGGCCTGGGCCGCCGGCGACAGCCGCGCGCGCGGCTTCATGCTGGGCGGCACGGCCGGGCGCACCACGCTGAACGGCGAGGGGCTGCAGCACGAGGACGGGCACAGCCACATCCTGGCCGGCACCATCCCGAACTGCATCAGCTACGACCCGACCTTCAGCTACGAGGTGGCGGTCATCGTGCATAACGGGCTGAAGCGGATGTTCGTCGACCAGGAGGACATCTATTTCTACCTGACCCTGATGAACGAGAACTACAGTCACCCGGACATGCCGACAGGCGTTGAGGACGGCATCGTCAAGGGGCTCTACCGGTTCCAGAAGACGTCGCGGCCGGGCAAGAAGCACATCAACCTGATGGGGTCGGGCACGATCCTGATGCAGGCGATCCGGGCGGCCGAGATGCTGAAGAAGGATTTCGGCGTCACCAGCGACATCTGGTCGGCCACCAGCTTTAACGAACTGGCCCGCGAGGGGCAGGACGTGGCGCGGCACAACCGGCTGAACCCGCTTGGCAAGCAGCGCAAGGCCTACGTGACCGAGACACTGGAAGGCGCGAAAGGTCCGATCGTGGTGGCGACCGACTACATGAAGAACTACGCCGAGCAGATCCGGGCCTTCGTTCCGAACCGGTTCACGGTTCTGGGCACCGACGGGTTCGGCCGGTCGGACAGCCGGGTGAACCTGCGGCGGTTCTTCGAGGTCGACGCCAACCACATCGCGGCGGCCGCCATGGTCGACCTGCACCGCGAAGGCGCTGTCAGCGAGAAGGATCTGCGCGAAGCGCTGAAGAAATACGACATAGACGGCGGCAAGCCGAACCCGCGGCTGGTATGACCGCGGAACGAGGAGACAGAGAATATGGCAACTGAAGTCAAGGTACCGGATATCGGCGATTTCACCGATGTCCCGGTCATCAGCATCCTCGTCAGCGTTGGCGACAGTGTGGCAAAGGAAGATCCGCTGATCGAGCTGGAGAGCGACAAGGCCACGATGGAGGTTCCGTCCTCGGCCGCCGGGACGGTCAAGGAGATCAAGGTCTCCGAGGGCGACAAGGTCTCGGAAGGCGCGGTGATCCTGCTGCTGGAGGAAAGCGACGCCGGCGATGCCGGCGGCGGCAAGGAAGAGCCGAAAGCGGAAAAGGCCGAGGCGCCGAAGCAGGAGCAGGCGGCCGCGGCGCCGGCCCCCGCCGCCTCGCCCGCGCCGGTGATGGATGCGGGGTTCAACAAGGCGCATGCCTCGCCCTCGGTGCGGGCCTTCGCGCGCAACCTGGGCGTCGATCTGAGCAAGATCAACGGCACCGGCCGCAAGGGCCGCATCCTGCGCGAGGACGTGACCAAGGCGTTCAAGGCGTCGGCCCCGGTGGCGGCTGTCGGCACAGGGGGCGGCGGCATGGGCATTCCGCCGATCCCGGCCGTGGATTTCAGCAAGTTCGGCCCGGTCGAGAATGTCGAGATGCCGCGGATCAAGAAGCTCTCGGGCCCCGCCTTGCACCGGTCGTGGCTGAACATCCCGCATGTCACGCACAACGAAGAGGCCGACATCACCGATCTGGACGGCTACCGGAAGGAGCTGGACACCCAGGCCAAGCAGGACGGCTATCGCGTGACGCTTCTGTCCTTCGTGATCAAGGCCAGCGTCTCGGCGCTGAAACAGCACTGGGAGGTGAATTCCTCGATCCATCCCGACGGCGACAAGCTGATCAAGAAGGATTTCTACAATATCGGTTTCGCCGCCGACACGCCGAACGGGCTGGTGGTGCCGGTGATCAAGGATGCCGACCGCAAGGGGATCATCGAGGTCTCGAAGGACCTGATGGAACTCAGCGCCGCCGCGCGCGACGGCAAGCTGAAGAGCCAGGACATGCAGGGCGCGACCTTTACCATCTCGTCACTGGGCGGCATCGGCGGCACGAGCTTTACGCCGATCGTCAATGCGCCGGAAGTGGCGATCCTGGGCCTGACGCGGTCGAAGATGTCGCCGGTCTGGGACGGCGAGGAATTCAAGCCGCGGCTGATGCAGCCGCTGTCGCTGTCCTATGATCACCGGGCCATCGACGGCGCGCTGGCCGCAAGGTTCTGTGCGACGCTGAAACACCTGCTCGGCGATGTGCGCCGGCTGATGCTGTAGGGGGCCGAGATGGAAGTCAAAGTTCCCGATATCGGCGATTTCAAGGACGTCCCGGTCATCACCATCCTGGTTGCCGAGGGCGATACCGTCGCCAAGGAAGATCCGCTGATCGAGCTGGAATCCGACAAGGCGACGATGGAGGTGCCGTCGCCCGCCGCCGGCAAGGTCAAGGCGCTGAAGGTCAAGGAAGGCGACAAGGTGTCCGAGGGTTCGGTCATCCTTGAACTGGAGGGCGCCGCGGAGGGCGATGCGCCGAAGCAGAGCGCGCCGAAAGCCGAAGGTTCGGAGGGCCGCACGGCGGCCTCGGGCTATGGCGGGCGCGGCGGGCCGGAAAGCGACAAGCCGAAGGCGGTGCAGCCCACCGGCAGCGCGTCCGGCAAGGGCGACGTGCATGGCGAGGTGGTGGTGCTGGGTTCTGGCCCCGGCGGCTATACGGCCGCGTTCCGCGCGGCCGACCTGGGCAAGAAGGTGGTGCTGATCGAAAAGTACTCGAACCTCGGCGGGGTCTGCCTGAACGTGGGCTGCATTCCGTCGAAGGCGCTGCTGCACGCCGCCAAGGTGATTACCGAGGCCGAGGAGATGGCCGATCACGGCGTCAGCTTCGGCAAGTCCAAGGTCGATGTCAAAAAGCTGCGCGGCTGGAAGGACTCGGTCGTCAAGCAGCTGACCGGCGGGCTGGGCGGGCTGGCCAAGGCGCGCAAGGTCACCATCGTCAACGGCTATGGCCGGTTCACCGGGCCGAACATGATCGAGGTGCAGACCGACGACGGGGTCAAGACCGTCAGCTTCGACAACTGCATCATCGCCTGCGGCTCGGAACCGGTGCAGCTGCCCTTCATCCCGCACGACGACGAGCGCGTGATCGATTCCACCGGCGCGCTGGAAATGGAGGGCATTCCGAAGCGGATGCTGGTGCTGGGCGGCGGGATCATCGGCCTGGAAATGGCCTGCGTCTACGACGCGCTGGGGTCCAAGGTCACGGTGGTCGAGTTGATGGACCAGATCATCCCCGGCGCCGACAAGGACATCGTCAAGCCGCTGGCCAAGCGCATCGAGGGCCGCTACGAGAAGATCCTGCTGAAGACCAAGGTCACCGCGGTCGAAGCGCAGAAGGGCGGGCTGAAGGTCACCTTCGAGGACGACAAGGGCGAAAGCTCGACCGATACCTTCGACAAGGTGCTGGTCGCGGTGGGGCGCAAGCCCAACGGCAAGACGATCGACGCCGAGAAGGCGGGCGTCGCGGTCGACGAGCGCGGCTTTATCGCGGTCGACAGCCAGCAGCGCACCGGGCAGAGCCACATATTCGCCATCGGCGACGTGGTGGGCCAGCCGATGCTGGCGCACAAGGCGGTGCACGAGGGCAAGGTGGCGGCCGAGGTCTGCGCCGGGCATAACCGGCATTTCGACGCGCGCCTGATCCCGTCGGTGGCCTATACCGATCCCGAGGTCGCGTGGTGCGGCGTCACCGAGAACGAAGCCAAGGCGCAGGGACTGAAATTCGGCAAGGGCGTTTTTCCGTGGGCGGCCTCTGGCCGGTCGCTGTCCCTGGGACGCTCGGAGGGGATCACCAAGCTGATCTTCGACGAAGCGGACGACCGGGTGATCGGCGCCGGCATCGTCGGCCCCAATGCCGGCGACCTGATCGCCGAGGTGGCGCTGGCCATCGAGATGGGGGCGGATGCGGTCGATCTGGGCCACACCATCCACCCGCACCCGACGCTGAGCGAGACCGTCAATTTTGCCGCCGAGATGTTCGAAGGAACGATCACCGACCTGATGCCGCCGAAGAAACGGTAGCAAAGGGTCATCAAGCCCCGTCCGGGCGCGCCGCACGCGACCGGCCAACAGGAGAAGCCCCATGAGCGACAGCGTCTACAAGATCATCGAACTGGTCGGCACCAGCACCGAGAGCTGGGACAAGGCGGGCCGCAACGCGGTCGAGCGCGCCGCCAAGACCCTGCGCGACCTGCGCGTGGCCGAGGTGGTGTCGCAGGACATCGTGATGGAGAACGGCACCTTCAAGGCCTATCGCACCAAGGTCAGCGTGTCGTTCAAATACGAGGACTGAGCGGAGACCGCCTTGCCCGCGTCGGCGGGCAGGGCGGTCCTGCGGCAGAGAAAGGAAATCCCATGGCCAAGAAACCCTACGACCCAACGGACTTTATGAAGGCGTTCGATCCCGAGGCTATTCGCAAGATGTTCGATCCACAGAACATGCTCGCCGCCTTTCAGCAGGGCGCCGAGAAGTTCGACTTCTCGAAACTGATGGAGCGCAACAAGCAACAGCTCGAGGCGATGGCCGAGGCCAACAAGGCGGCGGCCGAGACCTATCGCGACCTGATCGCCAAGCAGATGGCGATATTCCAGGAGGTCATCGCGCCGGCGCAGAAGATGATCGCCGAGAGCAGCGATCCCGATAAGGTCAAGGCGCAGACCGAGAAGATCAACGAAGCGATGGCCGAGGCCCTGGCGATGATGAAGACCCTGGCCGACAACACCCGCAAGGCCAACGAGGAAGCCTTTGCCGCCTTCAAGGCGCAGGTGGACGAGGCGATCAAGGCGGCCACGAAGAAATAGCGCTATGGATCGCGCCAGCCTGTCATCCGGGCTGCGCAACGAACGAGGGAAGACGCGATGAAGATCGGCACGCCGAAGGAAACCGCCTCTGGCGAGGCGCGGGTTGCGATGACGCCGGAAAGCGCGAAGGCGCTGCAGAAGCTGGGCTATGATTGCGTGATCGAGACCGGGGCCGGAGCCGGGGCCGGGTTTTCGGATGCCGCCTACAAGGCGGCGGGCGTCGAGGTGGTGAAGACCGCCGCGGCTTTGTGGAAGGCCGCCGACATCGTCGCCAAGGTCCGCCCGCCGACCGAGGCCGAGGCGAAGCGGCTGCGCAAGGGGCAGACGCTGATCTCGTTCTTCAATCCTTCGGGCAACGACAAGCTGATGGAACTGGCGCGGTCCAAGGGCGCGAACGTCATCGCGATGGAGATGGTGCCGCGGATCAGCCGGGCGCAGAAGATGGACGCGCTGTCGTCGATGGCCAATATCGCGGGCTACCGCGCGGTGATCGAGGCGGGCAACAATTTCGGCCGGTTCTTCACCGGGCAGGTCACGGCGGCGGGAAAGGTTCCGCCCGCGCGCGTCCTGGTGGTGGGCGCCGGCGTGGCCGGGCTGGCCGCGATCGGCACCGCGACCTCGCTGGGCGCGGTCACCTATGCCTTCGACGTGCGCCCGGAAGTGGCCGAGCAGATCGAGAGCATGGGCGCGGAATTTGTCTATCTCGATTTCGAGGACAGCCAGGACAGCGCCGGGACCGGGGGCTATGCCGCGCCCTCGTCGCCCGAATTCCGGGAAAAGCAGCTGGAGAAGTTCCGCGAGCTGGCCCCCGATATGGACATCGTCATCACCACGGCGCTGATCCCGGGCCGCGACGCGCCGGTCTTGTGGACCAAGGACATGGTCGAGGCGATGAAGCCCGGCTCGGTCATCGTCGACCTGGCCGCCGAGCGCGGCGGCAACTGCGAACTGACCGTGCCGGACGAGAAGATCGTGACCGACAACGGCGTGACGATCATCGGCTATACCGATTTCCCGTCGCGCATGGCGACGCAGGCCAGCACGCTCTACGGCAACAACGTCCGTCACATGATGACCGACCTGACGCCCGGGAAGGACGGCAAGGTCGTGCACGACATGGAGGACGACGTGATCCGCGGCGCGACGGTGACCTATGGCGGAGAGATCACCTATCCGCCGCCGCCGCCCAAGGTGCAGGCGATCGCGACGGTGAAGAAGGACAAGCCGAAGGAGCTGACCGCCGAGGAGAAGCGCGCGCAGGAACTGGCCGAGTTCCGCGCCCAGACCCGCAGCCAGGTCACGCTGCTGGCGGTGGGCGGCGCGGCGATCCTGCTGGCCGGCCTGGTCGCGCCGGCAAGCTTCATGCAGCATTTCATCGTCTTCGTTCTGGCGGTCTTCGTCGGCTTCCAGGTGATCTGGGGCGTGGCGCACAGCCTGCACACGCCGTTGATGGCGGTGACCAACGCGATCTCGTCGATCATCATCCTGGGCGCCTTGATGCAGATCGGGTCCGGGTCGTGGCTGGTGCTGCTGCTGGCCGCGCTGTCGGTCTTCATGGCCGGGATCAACATTTTCGGTGGCTTCATGGTCACCCGGCGCATGCTCGCCATGTTCCAGAAGTCTTAAGGAGACGGGCGAGATGGAATTCGGATTCACCACTGCCGCCTATGTCGTTGCGGC
>JAHELH010000120.1 GCA_024644285.1 Paracoccaceae bacterium
GACGCCACCATCCCCAGTTCGCGCATCACCCGCAGGATCCCGGACACGCCGGCCCGCGCCGCGAATTCGTCAAATCGCAGTCCCTCGCCGGCCTCGTAGAGCAGCATGTCGACGCCCGCCTCCTGCGCGCACATCCGCAGCGAGCCATCGCGCAGCTTCGAGGTAAGCACAACCGGCGCACCGAACACCGTGGCCATCTGCAGCAGTCGGTTGCTGCCGGGCGAGATCCGGATTTGCGGCAAGTTGGTGCGCTGGATCGCCGCGGAATGCAGATCGATGCCGAAATCCGAGCGTGCCACAATCTCGGTCATGAACATGTGCGCCAGCCGCGCGGCCAGTGATCCGCCGGCCGAGCCGGGAAAACTGCGGTTCAGGTCGCGCCGGTCGGGGAGGTATCGCGAGTGATTGAGGAACCCGAAGGTATTGACAATGGGCACGGCCAGCAGCGTGCCCGACATTCCCTTCAGGCAGGACGATTTCAACAGGCGGCGGACGATCTCGACGCCGATCACCTCGTCGCCATGCACCGCCGCCGAGACGAACATCACCGGACCCGGCCTGCGGCCGTGGATCACGTGAGCCGACATCGTGACCGGGGTGTGATCGCTGAGGATGCTGACCGGCAGGTCGACAGTGCGGCGGGTGCCCGCCGCCACCTCTTCCTCGCCGACCCGGAACGCGGCGCGCTCCGTCATCCCTTGCCCCGTGTCTTTGTCGCGCCGTGTTTTGCGTGTTTTTCCAAGAATTCGATGATCTTCCCGGCGATATCGATGCCTGTGGCATTCTCGACACCTTCCAGCCCGGGAGAAGAGTTCACCTCCATCACTACAGACCCGTGATTGGCACGCAGCATGTCCACGCCGCAGACATTCAGGCCCATCGACTTGGCCGCGCGCACCGCGGTCGAACGCTCTTCCGGCGACAATTTGACGACCTCGGCCGATCCGCCGCGATGCAGGTTCGAGCGGAACTCGCCTGCCGCACCGGTCCGTTTCATCGCCGCGACGACCCGGCCGCCCACCACCAGCGCGCGGATGTCGGTGCCACCGGCCTCCTTGATGAATTCCTGCACCAGGATGTTGATGTTGGCGCCGCGAAACGCCTCGACCACCGATTTTGCGGACCGGTCTGTATCGGCCAGCACCACGCCGATGCCCTGGGTGCCCTCCAGAAGCTTGATCACCAGCGGCGCGCCGCCCGCGATCTTCAGCACTTCCTCGGTCTGCTTCGGATCGTGGGCGAAGGTGGTCACCGGTAGCCCGATCCCGTCGCGCGCCAGCAGCTGCATCGAACGCAGTTTGTCCCGCGACCGGCCGATGGCGACACTTTCGTTCAGCGGATAGACGCCTTGCATCTCGAACTGGCGCAGAACAGCGGTGCCATAGAAGGTCACGGAGGCGCCGATGCGCGGAATGACCGCGTCGTAGCGCGGCAGCTTTTCGCCGTTGTAATAGACCTCGGGTCTGCGCGAGGCGATGTTCATGTAGCAGCGCAGGGTGTTGACGATGTCGAGGCTGTGGCCGCGCGACTCGGCGGCCTCCTTCAGTCGGACGTGCGAATAGAGGTTGGGGTTGCGCGCGAGCATCACGAATTTCATTTCCCGGTCCCTTTGCTGGAAGCGCGTCGCGCGCGGGGTTTGCGAACGGTCGTGCCGGTCGGTGGACCGGCCAGGTAGGATTTGCCGGCATCGACGAGTATCCCGCGCCGGCGGAACGCGGTGCGGCCCAGGATCAGCGGCATCTTCATCGACGCGCGGTCCGTCAGCGATATCTCGATTCGCCAGCGGCGCTCTCCGATCACCAGAGAGGTGAGGATCACGTGCCGGTCCTGCCCGACGCCGCTGGTGTTCTTGATGCTGCGGAACTCGACCAGCGGCGCCTCGCAATTGCGCGCGTGCAGCTTGCCCGCATGCGGAATGTGGAACCGGACCCAGGCCGCGCCGTCCTTGTCGAACTCGGTGATCCGCGTCGCGTGCAGCGCCGAGGTGCGCGCGCCGGTGTCGATCTTGGCCTCGACCAGCGGCAAGCCTATATCCGGCAGGCCGACGCGTTCGCGCCAGCCGATCAGCATAGGCGGGCTGGACGCCCTGGCGCGCGCCGGAACGCTCATCGCAGACTGACCCTCCCCCGATACCGTTACGAAGACGGATGCCCGAAGCGTTTCGACTCGGCTCCCCCGCGCTTATCTGACCGCGCGCGGCTGCGATCAACCGGGAACTTTGGTCGTCCGCAGATAGGGCAGCACGGTGGTAAATTCGCCGAACTTCTTCTTGGCATCCTCGTTGTTAACGGTGGCCGGGATGATCACGTCCTGGCCGACTTGCCAGTTCGCGGGCGTCGCGACGCCTTTTGTCTCCGAGGTCTGCAGCGCATCGAGCGCCCGCAGGATTTCCCCGAAATTGCGCCCCACCGTCATCGGGTAGGTCATCGACAGCTTCAGCTTCTTGTCCGGCCCGATGATGTAGACCGTCCGCACGGTGGCGCTGTCGGCGGGCGTGCGGCCGTCGGGCAGATAGGCGTCGGCGGGCAGCATGTCATAGGCCTTCGACAAAGCCAGCCCGTCATCGGCGATGATCGGAAATCCGACATCCGCGCCGCCGACCTTCTCGATGTCGCCGATCCACTTGTTGTGGTCGTCGACGCCGTCGACCGAAACGCCAATGACCTTGGTGTTGCGCTTCTCCCACTCGTCTTTCAGCTGTGCCACGGCACCGAACTCGGTGGTGCAGACCGGGGTGAAGTCCTTGGGATGGCTGAACAGGATCGCCCAGCTGTCGCCGATCCAGTCGTGGAACACGATCGGCCCCTGGTTGGTCTCGGCGGTGAAGTTCGGAACGGTTTCGTTGATACGCAATGACATGACGAATCTCCCTTGAGATCAGGATGGGGTCAAAAACACCCCGTAGATATGTGCAGTATACCCTTTCTCGGCGGCGGGATCACGCCGCGACGGAATACTGTGATCAGAACGGCACCGGAGCGCGGAAGGTCATGCCGATACCGCCGTCGGGATGCCGCAACTTCAGGCTCTCGGCATGCAGCATCAGGCGCGGCGCGTCGCGGGCCTGCCCCTCGGCATAGAACGGATCGCCCAGGATCGGATGGCCGATCTCGCGCATGTGAATCCGCAGCTGGTGGCTGCGCCCGGTCTTCGGGAACAGCCGGACCCTGGTTGCCCTGTCCTCGTACCGCATCACACGCCAATCGGTTTGCGCCGGACGGCCGGTCTCAAAGTCGACCTTCTGCAAGGGTCGGTTCGGCCAGTCGACGATCAAGGGCAGATCCACGGTGCCGGTTTTCGGCTCCATCCGGCCCCAGACTCGCGCGACATAGGCCTTTTTCACGTGCCGCCGCTCGAATTGCAGACCGAGATGCCGCTGCGCCTGAGGGGTCAGCGCGAAAACCATGATCCCCGACGTGTCGCGGTCCAGACGATGCACCAGCAGCGCCTGCGGATAGGCCGCCTGGACCCTTGTCAGCAGGCAATCGGCGAGATGCGCGCCCTTGCCCGGCACCGACAAAAGACCGGCGGGCTTGTCCACCAGCAGGATCTCGTGATCGGCATGGATCACAGCAAGCGGCACGTCGGGCGGAGCATAGGCGGCGTCGGTCACCGCCAACCTCACCGCGCGAACGTGGACGAAAGGATCGTGCTCAGGTGATGCGCGTCTTCCGCGTCGAAGGCATCGGGCCGGTCGCTGTCGATGTCGAGCACGCCGATCAGGTCGTCCTGGCGGTTCCAGACCGGCAGCACGATTTCCGACCGGGTCGACGACGCGCAGGCGATATGCCCCGGGAATGCATCCACATCCGCCACGATCTGCACTTCGCCGGTGCGCGCCGCCGCGCCGCAAACCCCGCGCGAAAAAGGGATCGTCAGGCAGCCGTGTCCACCCTGGTAGGGACCGATTTTCAACATGCCCGGCGCGGTGACCCGGTAGAACCCGGTCCAGTCGAAGCGGTTGTCGGCATGGTGCAGTTCGCAGGCCACCGTCGCCATCAGCGCCACCTCGTCGGTCTCGCCCTCGGTAAGGGCGGCGATGGTCTTGGCGAGGGTCCCGTAATCTGCGCGCATTCCCGGAGGTCTCGCCTCAAATCCGCTCGATGGCAATCGCGGTGCCTTCGCCGCCACCGATGCAGATCGCCGCGACGCCGCGCCTGAGGCCGCGCTTTTCCAGCGCGTTCAGCAGCGTCACCATGATCCGGGCGCCCGAGGCCCCGATCGGATGGCCGAGAGCGCAGGCCCCGCCGTTGACGTTGACGATGTCCGGCGACAGGCCCAATTCGCGCATGAAGACCATCGGCACGACCGCAAACGCCTCGTTGACCTCCCAGAGATCGACGTCAGCCGCTTGCCAGCCGATCTTGTCCAGCAGCTTTCGCGCGGCCGGGATCGGGGCCGTGGTGAACCAGCCCGGCTCTTGCGCATGGCCCGCATGGCCGACGATCCGGGCCCGGATTGCCAGTCCCTGACGCTCCGCTTCTTCTCTCGATGCCAGGACCAACGCCGCCGCGCCATCCGAGATCGACGAGGAATTCGCCGGCGTCACGGTGCCGTCCTTGCGGAATGCCGGCTTGAGGTGCGGGATCTTGTCGGGCCGCGCCTTGGCCGGCTGCTCGTCGCGGGTGACGGTGCTGTCGCCCTTGCGCGAGCTGACGGTGACCGGCGCGATCTCGTCCGCAAAGGCGCCGCTGTCCTGTGCCGCGTTGGCGCGGCTCAGCGAGCGCAGCGCGTATTCGTCCTGCGCCTCGCGGGTCAACTGGTACTTCTCGGCGCAGTCCTCGGCAAAAGTGCCCATCAGGCGGCCCTTGTCATAGGCATCCTCCAGCCCGTCGAGAAACATGTGATCCTGCGCCTGCGCGTGACCCAGCCGCGCGCCGCCCCGCATGCCCGGCAGCAGGTAGGGCGCGTTGGTCATGCTCTCCATGCCGCCGGCAACGACGATGTCGGACTGGCCCAGCGCGATCTGGTCGGCCGCGATCATCGCAGCCTTCATGCCGGACCCGCACATCTTGTTCAGCGTCGTCGCGGTCACCTCCTGGCCCAACCCGGCGTGAAAGCCCGCCTGCCGCGCCGGGGCCTGGCCCTGTCCGGCGGGCAAGACGCAACCCATGATCAGATCGTCCACCCGGCTGGCTCCGGCCGCTGCCAGCGCCGCGCGGATCGCGACGCCTCCCAACTCGGCCGCGGGGACGGCGGAGAGCTCGCCCTGGAACCCGCCCATGGGCGTCCGGGCCGCGCCGGCGATGACGACATCCTTCATGGCAGACCTCCTGTGCGGATTCGATCCGGCCCTACGCATACCGAATGGTAACGAATGCCGTCTAGCCTGCATTCGACACGCCCCATCCCGGAGAGTTTCGATGAAGCTGGAACAGCGGAATTACGGCGAGGCGCTGCTTGTCACGGTGGCCGAACCGCGGATCGACGCCTCGGTCGCTATTCAGTTCAAGGATCGACTGAGGCAAATGACCGAGGGGGGACCGGATCGCGTCATCCTCGACCTGCGCCAGGTCCAGTTTCTCGACAGCAGCGGCCTTGGCGCGGTCGTCGCCGCGAAGAAGCAGCTAGGGCCGAATCGCAACCTGGAACTCGCGGATTTTTCGCCCATGGTGGAAAAGGTGTTCCAGCTGACCCGAATGGACAGTGTCTTCACCATCCACCGCGATGCCGCCGCGGCCCTCGTCGGGCTGCAACCCGTCTCTTGAAGCAGCCAAACAAGGCAGCGCACGCGTTTTCTGAATGCCGGATAGCCCGCAAACCGTCGAGTTCGAAGCGAGTCACAGCGCGGTGCGCGCCGCACTGATCCGGCTGCGCAGCGACTTGCAAGCTCAGCACCTCAGCGCGTCGTTCTGCGATGCTGCAGAGCTGGTGCTGGCCGAGATCCTGAACAACGTCGTCGAACACGCGTCCGCCGGTGTGGCAAGGGGCCGGATCCGGCTTGCCACCAGCCGCGCAGCCCATGTCGTGACCTTCGAGCTTCACGACAATGGCGCGGCGATGCCGGGGTTCGTCCTGCCCGCGGGGACCTTGCCCGCCCTCGGGACGTCGCCGGCGGATCTGCCGGAGGGCGGGTTCGGCTGGCATCTGATCCGAAGCCTGGCCCGCGACCTCGAATACCGGCGGGCCCAGGGCTGGAATTGCCTGCGCTTCAGCCTGATCGAGAACGTGTCGGACCGCACCCGCGCCTGACACCGCGACGGAGCGGCAGGCGCCATCGCCCGCCGCCGGGACCCTTGGGGACTGGCATTTCCGGCAAATCTGTCTAGGGTCCAAGCAACTCTGCCGGAGCGGTACATGCGCGACTTTCACTTGCCGGGACGCTCGGCCGTCTACGCCACGAACGCCATCTGCGCCACTTCGCATCCGCTTGCAGCCAAGGTCGCAATCCAGACCCTCGAGGCCGGCGGCAATGCCGCCGACGCTGCCATTGCCGGCGCCGTCCTGCTGGGCATATGCGAGCCGCACATGACCGGGATCGGCGGCGACTGCTTCGCGCTGATCAAGCCTGCCGGACAGGAACAGATCGTCGCGCTCAACGGTTCGGGATACGCGCCGGCGGGGCTGACCGGCGCGGGGCTGCGTGCCGCAGGGCATGACACGGTGCCGCTCAACGACCCGGCCGCCGTCACGATCCCCGGCGCGGTCGATGCCTTTTGCACAATGGCGGAAGATTACGGACTGATCGGCCTCGAGGCGGTTCTCGCCCCGGCAATCCGCTATGCCGAAGAAGGCGTTCCCGTCGCCCCGCGCGTCGCGTTCGACTGGTCCGCCAGCGTCGGCAAGCTCGACGGCGCCGCACGCGATTTCTACTCGCAGGGCGGGGCCGCACCCGCAACAGGCACTCTCTTCGTTCATCCCCAGCAGGCCGAGGTTCTGCGCCGCGTCGCACGGGACGGTAGGTCGGGCTTCTACGAAGGCGAGGTGGCCGAGGATATGATCGCCGCCCTGCGCGACCGGGGCGGGCCGCACGAGGCAGGCGACTTCGCCGGTTATCGCTGTGCATACACGACGCCGATCAGCGGAACCTACAAAGGTGTCGAACTGGTCGAGCACCCGCCGAACGGGCAAGGCGCGACGGCGATCCTGCTGGCCAACATGCTGGCGCTTCTCGATCTGCCGTCCATGGATCCGCTTGGCGCCGAGCGCGCCCATATCGAGGCCGAGGCCACCAAGCTCGCCTATGCCGAGCGTCAGCGCAACCTCGCCGACCCCGGCCACACCACCGGCCTCGACCGCATGCTCGACCCGGCGACGGCCGCCGAACTGGTTGCGAGAATCGATCCGCGCCGCGCCATGCCGGCCCCGGCGCGTCCCACCGAAGCGGTGCACAAGGACACGGTCTACATCACGGTGGTGGATCGCGACCGCATGTGCGTGTCGCTGATCTACTCGATCTTCAAGGATTTCGGGTCGGGCAT
>JAHELH010000121.1 GCA_024644285.1 Paracoccaceae bacterium
AGGTAGCCGTCGGCATAGGAGGCCAGGCGCTGGTTGCGCAGGTTCGCCCGCACCTGTTCGCGGCTGACATCCACGTTGATCGCCGGCGTCCGGCCGCAGAGCATCAGGAAGACCAGCGCCTGCCCGTCGCCCGAGACCAGCGCGGTCGACACCTCGCCCTCGTCCAGCTTGGCCAGCTCCATGGCGACGTCGCCCTGGATCTCGGCCATCGGCAGCGTGTCGCGCAACAGCCGCTCCTCGGGCTGGCCCAGGTTGACCCCGTAAAGGTCGTCGCAGGTATCCACCCGGGCCTCGATCGACCGCGCCTCGGCCAGCGTGGCCTCGGTGCGGCCGCCGGGGATGAAGTAGCGCGCGAACTCGACCGAAACCGCCTCGGCCTCGGGCGCGCCGGTCTCCTCCAGCGCGCGCAGCTGGAACAGCGCGATGGCGTTCGGCACCGGGATCGGCGCGCTCACCTGCCCCGGCGCCAGCGCCAGCACCTGGCTGGCCACGGCGGGCGGCAGGTTCGACAGCGGAATCCATTCCATCCGCCCGCCGCGCCCCGCCGACGGGGCGGCGGAATAGCGCCGCGCGGCGGCGGCGAAGGCTGGGATGGTGGTGATCTGCGAGATCTCGGCGGCGCGCCGCTGCGCGGCGGCCTGGCGCTCCGGAGTGTTGGCGGGCAGGAAGATCTCGCTCAGCAGCACCCGCACGCCGGACCGGTTCGATGCCAGCGCCAGCGCGCGGTCGATCTCGGATTCGGTGATCTGGGTACGGGGGCCGAACCGGCCCTGCACCACCGAGCGCCAGGCAATGCCCGCGCGCACGAAATCGCGCACCGTCTGGGCATCGACGCCACCTCCGGCCACCGCCTGCAGGAACTGCTCGCTGGTCAGGTTGGCGCGGCCAGCGAATTCGGTCAGCCCGGCCTCCAGCGCCTCCGGCGTCACCTCGACGCCCAGCCTCTCGGCCGCGTCGAGTTGCACCCGCTCTTGGACCAGACGCTCCAGCGCCTCCTGCCGCAGATCGCCCGGCGCGTTCAGGATCTGGAAGAAAAGTATGCGCTGGTTCAACTCGTACTGGGTGATCACACGGTCATTGACCCGTGCCACCGGCGCAAAGAGATCGCTCTGCGCCGAGGCCGGCACCGCAAGGATCAGTGTCAGTACCAATGCCGTGAGAAATCTTTGGATTGCCATGTCCTGTCTTCCGTCTGCTCTAGCCTTTGACCTGGCACGTCCGGGCATAGTCAAGCCCGCTGCGTCCGAACCCGTTCAGCGAAACGCTCAGCCCGATATCGGTCGTGGGCTGCACCGTAGTCGAAGCGGTGAAGCGGCGCGAGAGGGAAAGGTCGACGTTCAGGCATTCGTTCTGGTATTTCAGCCCCAGCCCCGCGCTGGCGGCCTTGTCGAGGTTCACGTCATAGCGCCCCTCGGCGGTCGCCGTCCAGTGGCGGCCCAGCCGGTAGGCGGCGTCGAAATTGATCTCGCTGATGTCACCGGCGCGGCCTTCGGCCGGGTCGGCCACCACCCAGATGTAGCTTCCCGCGGCGCTGACGCGCTTGCTGGACCAGGTGATCTGGGTTTCCGACTTTGCGAAGTTGAAGCTGTCGTCGAACAGCGACCGGTTCGACAGGCTCAGCTTGTTGTCGATATCGACGCGGGTGGCCACCAGCCAGTCCGAAGATCCGCCGTCGAGGCCCGAGGCCGCGGTGAACTGGCCGCGGTCGTTGCGCCGGATCACCCGGCCCACCGTCACGGCGTATTCGCGTCCGCGCGGATCGAACCGCGCCCAGCTCAGCCCCAGCGTCGTGCGCACGCCGCGCTCGTACATGTCCGATCCGGGGAACCGGCTTAGCGCCGTCAGATTGCCCTCGTCGAATTCCACCAGCTTGCTGTCCTCGTTGGGCACCATCGCGCCCGTCGTGTCGGTCCAGGCCACCTGAACGACGGGCTGGATCACGTCGGTCGCGCCGTTCGGCGCGGTGCGCGCGAAGGGCCAGCGCAACTCCACTGCCGCGGTCGGCGTGACGTGCGACACTTCCGGCGCGAAGGTCGCGTCCTGGCCGATCCAGTAGAAATCCGACGAGACGTCGGTCTTCACGCCGGCGACCATGCCGTTGCCGAAGGTCCAGTTGCGCTGCCATCCCATCGAGATGCCGCCGCGCAGCACATCGCGCGCGGTGCATTCCGGCGCCATCGCCGCGGCGCAGGAAACCAGAAGGGTGGGGGTCACGGTTTCGGCGATGCGCTCGTGGCCCTCGAGATCGAAGACCAGCCGCACCTCGCCGCCGATGGCACCGGGAAAAATCCGCCGCTCGTAGGTGGCGCGGCCCAGCAGGGTCGCCAGCGTGTCCTCGATGGGAACCTCGGCGGCCCGCAGGCTGCGCAGCTTCTGGAAACTGGCAGAGATGTACTCGTTGCGCCGGGTCCGCGTCAGCTCGACGCCCGAGGCCAGCCTGTCCGTGTCGTCGTACCCGTAGGTCAACAGGTAGGCGGTGTCGGATACCAGCCCGACATCGACATTCAGGTCGAAATCGGCGGGCAGGTTGAACCGGCCGCGCCCGAAAAGGTAGGCCCGCGGCTCGCCCGGCAGCAATTCGTCGACCGACACTGCCCCTTCGAGCTCGATCGAGCCAAAGCTCAGTTCCTGTCGGTAGCGCCCCTCCAGCGTGCGGGTGTTCGACGAGAGGTAGGGCGTCACCAGGATATCCGCGTGATCATTGACCACGAGGAAGTAGGGAAACTTCAATCCAACACCCAGCGATGTCGAGGTCACGATCTGCGGGACCAGAAATCCGGTGGCGCGTTTCAGCGTCGGGTCCGGCAGGCGCAGGTACGGGAAATAGGCGACCGGCACGCCCATCACCTCGAACCGGGCGTCGTCAAAATACAGCTGCCGCTCCTGCTGGTCGTGCACCACGCGCCGCGCCCGGATCTGCCATAGCGGGGTCGGGTTGTTGGCGCAGATCCGGCAGCTCGACGCGACCGTCTTGGTCAACTGGTTATAGCGGCCATCGACGCGGTTGATCTCGACCGCCGCCAACTGCATCTGCCCGTCCAGCACCAGCCGGGCGCCGCGCACGATGCCCTGCTGCAGATCGCCCGACAGGATGGCGCTGTCGCCGGTCATCACCGCGCCGTCGGCCTCGATCAGGGTGAGCGGGCCCTCGAACGTCACCTGGTCGGCGGCCCGGTCATAGATCAACCGCCGCGCCAGCACCCGCTGGCCCTGGTAGAGGATCTCGACATTGCCGCTGGCGATGACGGTGTCGCCGCCGCCGAAACTCACGCTGTCGGCGATCAGCGTGGCGAACTGCGCCGCGGCGGCCATGGGCCACGCGAGGGCCAGCAGCAGGATCAGTGCCGCTCGCCGCATCATCCGTCCTCCAGGTTCAGAAGGATGCCCAGCGACAGCAGGATCGCCGCCAGCGGCACCGACCACGCCGCCAAAGGCACCGGGATCTGCCCGCTATCGCCGAGAATCTGCGCGAAATTGCGCACGAAATAGACGCCGAATCCCAGCCCCAGCGCCGCCAGGACCATCGGCCCGGTGCGCCCGAACCGCGTGTGCCGCATGGTGAACCCGGCGCCGACCAGCACCATGCCGGCCATCAACAAGGGCAGGGCCAGCTCCATGTGCAACCAGACCCGGTGGCTACGCGCCGAGAATCCCGCGGCCTCGAGCTGGCCGATGAAGGCGGGCAATTCCCAGATCGGGATCGAAGCCGGCGTGCCGAAGCTGTCGCGGATCTGCTCCAGCGTCAGGTTCGACGAGATTTGCATGGTCTCGGCGATGCTGGCCGACTTCTCGGCGATGCGGCCCTCGACCAGGTTCCACTTCTTGGCGTTGCGGATGTCCCAGTATCCCGGTTGCAGGGCGGCGCTTTCAGCCTCGATGCGGTAGCTGGGCGTGCTGTCCGGACCGAACCCCATGAAACTGACGCCAAACAGCTGCGCGCCGTCCAGATTGCTCCGCGCCGCGCGGATCACCGTCTGTCCCTCGGGCCCACCCTGGCGCAGCCAGAGCCCCTCGTCGCTGATCGACAGGACGCTCGACGTGCCCTTCAGATGGCGGTTAGCCAGCACCTCGTACTGCTTCGAGGTGGCCGCGACGATGGGATTGAACACCGCGACCGAAAACGCCCCGATCAGCATCGCCACGATCACCGGTGTGATCAGCGAGCGCAACGCAGAGCGCCCCGAGGCCCGGGTGATCACCAGTTCAGAGGTGCGCGCCAACGTCAGGAACAGCGTCAGCGTCGCGAAGATCATGATCAGCGGCAGGATACGGTAAAGCCCCTGCGGCACGTTCAGCAGGGTCAGTTTGACGATCTCCAGGAAACCCACCGTATCGCTGTCGAACTTGCGAATCTGCTCGACCATGTCGAGCAGCACGAAGATGCCCAGGAAGATCGCGAAGACCGCCAGAAAGGCCAGCAGAAACCGCCGTGCGATATACAGGTGCAGGATCATCCCGGAGCCGCCGCGCGGCGTCGCCGGAACAGACCCGGCCGGTCGGATATCCACAACAGCACCGGCGCCACCAACAGACCGACGACACTGGCACCATAGGTTGCAGGCCAAAGCGCGGTGTCGCGTCGGGCCAGATCGGCCATGGCGTTGTCCAGCGATTTCAGGACGATCAGCGCCACGATCGCGCCCAGGATCTGCCGCCACAGGCCAAACCGGCTGTAGCCACCCACCAGCATCGCCGAAAAGCCCACTAGCGCTGCGACCACGGCCAGCACCGCCTGGTTGATGCGCCCGTGCCCCTCGTACATCAGCGCCGCCGCACTGGCCCCGGTTTCCTGCTGCGCCGCCTCGGTGGCCCAGATCAGCTCGCGCGTCGGCAGTTGCTTGATGCTGCGGGCGCCGGGCGTCAGAACGTCGACCAGGCTGCCGATGTCATAGGCGAAATCTGTAAAGCTGGTGGTCGCCAGCCGGCCTGTCGCGGCGGAATAGGTCTGCGCCATACCGTCCAGCATCACCAGCTTCGGCCCGGTCTCCTGCCGGATCAACAGCGCCTGCCGCGCCGTATAGACGATCTGGTTGTTGGGATTGCGTGCGTCGGACAGGAAGATGTCGCGCAATTCGCCCTCGGGGCTGATCTCGCGGATATAGAACGTCACCCCGTCCGAGGGGTGCAGGAACTGCCCCTCGTTCAGCAATCGCGCGGTTATGTTCTCGGACACCTCGGCCTGCCGCTTGCCCAGCTCGGTGATCGACAGCGGCACCAGGTAATGCGTGAGCACCGACAAAAGCGCCGCCACGATCAGCCCGAACACCACGACCGGCCAGACCAGGCGGTAGGGGCTGAAGCCGGACGCCTGGACCACCAGCAACTCGCTTTCGCTCGACAGCCGGTTGGCGACGTAGATCGTGGCGGCGAAGGCCGCGACCGGCAGCACCAGGCGGATGACGTTCGGCAGGCTCAGCGCGGTGAACTCGACGAAGACGCTGGCGGACTGGCCGTTCGCGATCAGCTGGTCGAACAGGACCACCGCCCGGTTCACCCAGTAGACAAGCACAAGCACCAGCGAGAAGAAGCCGAACAGCATCATCAGTTGCGACAAGAGATATCTGTCGAATCTGGCCAAGATTTTTCCTGCACCGCTCACTTTTTTCGTGACGCTACCGGATCTTGCGCGGCGGGTAAAACTGTTAACTGGCCAATGCTCCGGCGAACCCCTAGATGTTGCGAAACAGCATCCGGAGATCCACATGACATTGCCCGTCACCGCCGAAATCGAAGCCCTCGACATCGACGCCATCGCCGGCGCCGAAGGCCGCGTCGTGGTGTTCTGCGATGCCGGCGGCAAGCTCGACACCGGTGGCCGGCGCGTCAACCGCCTGACCCGCGGCGCGCTGGAGCGGCTGGTGGCCTCGAAGGCCTTCGACAAGCTCAAGCCGGGCGAGGCCGCAGAACTGGGCTGGCCCTCGGGCATGGCCGCCGAGGCGGTGCAGGTCGTCAAGCTCGGCCGCCGTCCCTCGGCGGAAGAGGCGCGCAAGGCCGGCGCCGCGATCGGCAAGGCGAAGAACGGCAAGGCCCTGCTGGTGCTGGCGGGCACGCTCAAGCGGGTGGAGGACCTGGTGCTGGGCCTCACCCTGCGCGCCTACGCCTATTCCGACCAGAAGTCCGAGAAGAAGGACGACGAAGGTCCGGTCACGGTCATGGTCACCCGGCCCGACGCGGTCCGCGACGCGGTGCAGGCGACCCGCGCCTTGGCCGAGGGCGTGTTCTTCACCCGTGACCTGGTCGCGGCGCCCTCGAACGTGCTGACGACAACCGAGTTCGCCGCCCAGCTTCAGGCGCTCGGCAAGCTGGGCGTCAAGGTCGAGGTGCTGGACGAGGACGCGCTGGAGAAGCTGGGCATGCGCACGCTCCTGGCAGTGGGCCAGGGCAGCGACAGCCCCTCGAAAGTGGTGGTGATGCAGTGGAAGGGCGGCGGCAAGGGCGCGCCCTTCGCGCTGGTCGGCAAGGGCGTGGTGTTCGACACCGGCGGCATCTCGATCAAGCCGGCCGCCGGCATGGAAGAGATGACGATGGACATGGGTGGCGCGGGCGTCGTCGCCGGCGTGATGAAGACGCTGGCGCTGCGCAAGGCCAGGGCCAACGTGGTGGGCCTCGTCGGCCTGGTCGAGAACATGCCCGACGGCAAGGCGACGCGCCCCGGCGACGTGGTGAAATCGATGAAGGGCGACACCGTCGAAATCATCAACACCGACGCCGAGGGACGCCTCGTGCTGGCCGACGTGCTGTGGTACGCGCAGGATCGGTTCAAGCCCACCGGCATCGTCGACCTCGCCACCCTGACCGGCGCGATCATCATCGGGCTGGGGCACGAGCGCGCCGGCGTCTTCGCCAACGACGACGACCTCTGCAAGGCGTTTCTGAAAGCCGCCGAGACAGAGGGCGAGGGCGCCTGGCGCATGCCCTTGGGCGAGGCCTACGATCAGCTTCTGAAATCCGACATCGCCGACATGAAGAACGTGGGCGGCCGGCCGGCGGGCTCGATCACCGCGGCGCAGTTCCTGCAGCGGTTCGTCAAGGAGGATTGCCCCTGGATCCATCTCGACATCGCCGGAGTGGCGCTGACCAAGTCCGAGACCGCGCTGGCGCCCAAGGGCGCGACCGGCTGGGGCGTTCTGGCGCTGAACCGCCTGATCGCCGACCGGTTCGAGGGCTGACACGACTCGCGCGCAGGCGGTAGGGTGGGGTTCCACCCCACCGTTCCGCAAGGAGGCACCGGATGCTGATCCCCGCCACCCGCTACCGCGATCCCGAGGCCGCGCTGCGGTTCCTTCGCGATGTTCTGGGACTTGAAGAACACGCCGTATACCGTTCGGAT
>JAHELH010000122.1 GCA_024644285.1 Paracoccaceae bacterium
ACGCCGCCCTCGGGGATGGCGGTCGGATGACACCGCTGGATGACGCCACCCTGCGCCAGGTGCAGGCCGCAAACCCTGGCGCCTCGACCTGGCTTTCGGCGAATGCGGGTTCCGGCAAGACTCGCGTTCTGACGGATCGGGTTGCGCGGCTTTTGCTGGACGACGTCAAGCCGCAGAACATCCTGTGCCTGACCTATACGAAGGCCGCGGCTTCCGAGATGCAGAACAGGCTGTTTCAGAAACTCGGCGAGTGGTCGATGATGCCCGACGGGGATCTCGCCAAGACCCTCTCCGAACTGGGCGTGACGCTTGCGACAAGGGAACTGGCGCGCGCAAGACGCCTTTTTGCGGCGGCCATCGAGACGCCGGGGGGCCTGAGGATCCAGACGATCCACTCGTTTTGCGCATCGCTGTTGCATCGGTTCCCGCTAGAGGCCGGCATCTCGCCACGCTTCACGGAAATGGACGACCGCGCGGCCGCATTGCTGCGCGACGAAATCGTCGAGCTTCTCGCCGACGGCGAGGGACGCGCCGCCCTGGATGGAATCGCGGCGTTCCTGACCGATATCGACCTGTCGAGACTGACCGCAGCCATCGCGGCCCGCCGCCAGGATCTGCCGCATTCCAAAGATCAACAGCAGGTCTGGCGCGGTCTTGGCCTGAGCCCGGATCAGAACCGCGAATCTCTGGTGCAGGCGACCTTCACGAAGTCGGACACCGAAATCCTGGTCACGCTGATAAATGTGTTGAACGGCGCGACCGGTACCAATGACGGCAAAGCGGCGGCCAAGCTTGTCAAACTTGACCCGAAAAACCTGGATTTCGACTCGATCCCGGTGCTCGCCGCCTTGCTGTTGACGGGATCCGGCGCCAAAACCCCGTGCGCCGCCAAGGTCGGCAAGTTCCCAACCAAGGACAGCCGTGCGGCGATGGGGTCGGTGGCTGAGGCGCTCGACGACCTGATGGAACGGATCGAGGTCGCCAGCGAGACTGCGAACCGTCTGATCACCGCGGAACGAACCCTGGCGCTATACCGTTTTGCCGAGGTTTTCCTCAAGGCCTACGCCCGCCGCAAACAGGAACGCGGCTGGCTGGATTTCGACGACCTGATCCAAAAGGCAATCGCATTGCTGAGCGATCCGGCGGTCGCGTCCTGGGTGCTCTATCGCCTCGATGGCGGGCTTGACCATATCCTCGTGGACGAGGCGCAGGATACCAGCCCCGCGCAGTGGCAGGTGATCCAGCGCCTGGCGCAGGAATTCACCGCAGGCCTCGGTGCCCGCGACGACGTCGCCCGATCGATTTTCGTCGTCGGCGACAAGAAGCAGTCGATCTATTCCTTCCAAGGCGCCGACCCACGCGAATTCGACCGTATGCGCGACTACTTCGCCGGAAAATTGGATGATATCGGTGCAGAACTGCAGCCGATGGAGCTGGAGTATTCGTTTCGCTCTTCCGAGGCGATACTGCGCCTTGTCGACCGGGTGATCGAGGGAGCCGGCACACCGCACCTGCCGTCCGATGTCCGCCATCGCGCCTTCAAGTCGCGCATGCCCGGCCGCGTCGATCTTTGGGCCCCCGTTCCCAAGACCGGGCCGCGGAAAAAACAGAACTGGTACGACCCGGTCGATATCGTCAGCGATGATCATCACGATGTGGTGCTCGCGCGGGAGATCGCCGCGCGCATCGAGCAGATGATCGGGCAAGAAACCATTCCGGCAAAGGACGGCGAGCGCAGGCATGTGACGGCCGGCGATATCCTCATACTGGTACGCCGGCGATCGCGATTGTTCGAAGAAATCATCCGGGCCTGCAAGGCGCTTGACCTGCCGGTGGCCGGCGCCGACCGGTTGAAGCTTGGGGGCGAACTGGCGGTGCGGGATCTCTCGGCACTGCTGGCCTTTCTCGCCACGCCCGAGGACGACCTCGCGCTGGCATGCGCTCTTCGCTCGCCGTTGTTCGGATGGTCCGAGGCGCAGCTTTACGATATCGCCGCTGGTCGCGGCAAGACCTACCTCTGGCGCGCCCTTCAGAACCGGACCGACGACCACCCTGAAACCCTGGCACTCCTGCAGGACCTGCGCGATCACGCCGACTTCCTGCGCCCCTATGACCTGATCGAGCGCATTCTTATCCGGCACGACGGCCGTCGCCGGCTGATCGCGCGTCTTGGACCCGAGGCAGAGGACGGAATCGACGCCCTGCTGACTCAGGCGCTTGCCTTCGAACGCGCCGAGGTGCCCAGCCTGACCGGCTTTCTGGTCTGGGTGGAAACCGACGACGTCGAGGTCAAGCGGCAGATGGACAGCGCCGGCGATCTTATCCGGGTGATGACGGTGCACGGCGCGAAAGGGCTCGAAGCGCCCATCGTGATCTTGCCCGACACAGCCCAGCGCCGGTCGGAGGTCAAGGACCAGATCGTGCCGCTGGACAGCGGACAAATGGTGTGGAAGCCGGCCGCCAGCCTGCAACCGCAAGCCGTCCGATCGGCCGTCGATCGGCTCAAGGACGCGTCGCGCGAAGAAGAGTTGCGTCTTTTCTATGTCGCCATGACGCGGGCTGAAACCTGGTTGATCGTGGCGGCCGCCGGCGATCTGGGGAACTCGGGCACCTGCTGGTACGACCTGGCAAGGCGCGCGATGCAGGCGCTGGGTGCGGTGCCGCTTGATACACCGACGGGACCGGGCTTGCGCTATGCATTCGAGGACTGGTCCGCGGGCGCGATGCAGAAACCTGAAACTGATCGAACGCGCGAGGCCGCCCTGCCCGACTGGGCCGGGATCGCGCCAAAGCCGCCCGACCATCCCGCCGAGACGGGCGCGCCATCTGACCTCGGCGGCGCCAAGGCGATCCTGCTCGACGCCGAGGAAACCGACAGCGAAGCGGCAAAGCGCGAGGGACGCCTGTCGCATCGGCTGCTCGAGCATCTGCCCGGCACAAGCCCGGACGCCTGGACCAAGCTGGCACCGGCCTTGCTGGCCGGCGGCGCCGATCATGCGGAACCGGCAGAAGCGCTCGATATCCTCGAACGGGTCCGGCCGGTCCTGCTCTCCGACACGCTGCAATATCTGTTCTCGGACGCGACGCTCGCAGAGATCGGGATCACCGCCGAGCTTTCGGAATTGGGGGGCCGCCGCGTCAGCGGAACCATCGACCGTCTGGTGCTGACGCCCGAGCGGGTCCTGGCGGTGGACTTCAAGACCAATGCGGTCATTCCCGAGACGCCCGCGCAAGCGCCCGAAGGCATCCTGCGGCAGATGGGCGCCTACCTTTCGGCGCTTCGGCAAATCTATCCGGAACGGCAGGTCGAGACCGCGATCCTGTGGACACGGCGCCCCGTCCTGATGCTGATGCCCGACAATATCGTGATGCAGGCGCTTCGGCGCACCGCCACATCTTGACGCTGGAGGGCACCGCACATACGTTTCCGGCTCACGCGAATATGCCCAGGAGAATACGCATGGCCACCGTCGCTGTAACCGATGCAACATTCGACGCCGAGGTGAAGAAATCCGACGTGCCTGTCGTTGTGGATTTCTGGGCAGAATGGTGCGGCCCGTGCAAACAGATCGGCCCCGCGCTGGAAGAGCTGTCGGACGAATATGACGGCAAGATCAAGATCGCCAAGGTGAACGTGGACGAGAACCCCGGCACCGCCGCCGCGCTGGGCATCCGCGGCATTCCGGCGCTGTTCCTGTTCAAGGATGGCGAGGTCGTGTCGAACAAGACCGGCGCAGCGCCGAAGGCGGCGTTGCAGGGCTGGATCGAGGATTCGATCTAGGACACCCCGAAATTGCGATCGGCAAGGGGCGCTTCGGCGCCCCTTTACGTCCGCGGCTCTCGCTTGCCGTTCCCCGGGCGGGTGTCCATATAGGCGCCAGCGAAAAGGAGCCCCCGATGAGCAGCGAAGATTTCCCCGGCTGGCACGGCACCACGATCATCGGCGTCAAGAAGGGCGGCGAGGTGGTGATCGCCGGCGACGGCCAGGTGAGCCTCGGCCAGACCGTGATCAAGGGCACCGCGCGCAAGGTGCGCAGGCTCAGCCCGGGCGGGGCAGAGATCCTCGTCGGGTTCGCCGGATCGACGGCGGATGCCTTCACCCTGCTGGAGCGGCTGGAAAAGAAGCTCGAGGCAACGCCGGGCCAGCTGCAACGCGCGGCGGTCGAGCTGGCCAAGGACTGGCGCACCGACAAGTACCTGCAAAAGCTCGAGGCGATGCTGATCGTCAGCGACGGCGCGCAGATCTATGTCATCACCGGCGCCGGAGATGTGCTGGAACCCGAACATGACGTCACCGCCATCGGTTCCGGCGGCAACTACGCGCTGGCCGCGGGGCGCGCGCTGATGGACAGCGACCTGGGCGCCGAAGAGATCGCCCGCCGCGCCATGGCCATCGCGGCGGACATCTGCGTTTACACCAACGGCAGCCTGACGGTGGAGAAGATCAAAGCATGACCGACCTGACCCCCCGCGAGATCGTCAGCGAACTCGACCGTTTCATCATCGGCCAGAAAGACGCCAAGCGCGCCGTGGCCGTGGCGCTGCGCAACCGCTGGCGGCGCAAGCAGCTGGGCGACGATCTGCGCGAGGAGGTCTATCCCAAGAACATCCTGATGATCGGCCCCACCGGCGTCGGCAAGACAGAGATCAGCCGCCGCCTGGCCCGACTGGCGAAGGCGCCGTTCATCAAGGTCGAGGCGACGAAGTTCACCGAGGTCGGCTATGTCGGCCGCGACGTCGAGCAGATCGTCCGCGACCTGGTCGACAGCGCCATCGTGATGACCCGCGAGCTGATGCGCGAGGACGTCAAGGCCAAGGCCCATGCCGCCGCCGAGGAACGGGTGATCGACGCCATCGCCGGGACCGACGCGCGCGAGGGTACGCGCAAGATGTTCCGCGACAAGCTGAAGCGCGGCGAGCTGGACGACACCGAGATCGAGCTGGACATGGCGGACACCTCCAATCCGTTCGGCGCCTTCGAGATCCCGGGCCAGCCGGGGCAGATGGGCGGGATGATGAATCTCGGCGACCTGTTCGGCAAGATGGGCGGCGGGCGCACGGTGCGGCGCAAGATGACCGTGGCGGACAGCTATGAGGTGCTGGTCGGCGAAGAGGCCGACAAGCTGCTGGACGACGAGACGGTGAACCGGGCGGCGCTGGACGCGGTAGAGCAGAACGGGATCGTGTTTCTCGACGAGATCGACAAGGTCTGCCGGAACACCGAGACCCGCGGCGCGGATGTCAGCCGCGAAGGCGTGCAGCGCGATCTTCTGCCGCTGATCGAGGGGACGACAGTCAGCACCAAATACGGGCCGGTGAAGACCGACCACATCCTGTTCATCGCCTCGGGTGCGTTTCATATCGCCAAGCCGTCGGACCTGCTGCCCGAACTTCAGGGGCGGCTGCCGATCCGGGTGGAGTTGCGGGCGCTTACCGAGGAGGATTTCGTCCGGATCCTGACCGAGACCGACAACGCCCTGACCCGGCAATACACGGCGCTGATGGCCACCGAAAAGGTCGAGGTGTCGTTCACCGAGAACGGGATCAAGGCGCTGGCCAAGATCGCGGCCGAGGTCAATCAGAGCGTCGAGAATATCGGGGCGCGGCGGCTTTACACGGTGATGGAGCGCGTGTTCGAAGAGCTGTCCTTCACCGCGCCGGACCGGGGCGGCGAGGCGGTCGAGGTGAATGCGGAATTCGTCGACAAGAACCTGGGCGAGCTGACCCGGTCGGTGGATGTGAGCCGCTACGTTTTGTAGGTGTCCCCATGGGGACGGGGGGTCAAGTCCTTGGCATCCTTACAGATAGCGCTAACGCAAACCGCTTTCTGGCAGGGCAAGACGCCGCAGGACATCGACAGGCGGGCGAGATAGTCTGAGCGTGTTCGCACCAGTTGAAAGATCGGAAAATTGCGTGTCGTCTGTTGTCTGTGCCTGGCGGTATTTCTGGCCGGATGCGCGGTGCGGGAGCAACTGGTCTATTACCCGACCGCCGCTGCCACCAACGAGATCATCCCGGTCTTCATCGGCACCACCCGTGCGCAGGACCCGGCACTGGGCTTTGGCCGGACGCGGAAGTACGCGCCGACCTATGCCCGCTATGACATTGCCGTGCCGCCTGGCCGTGTGCCGGGGCAGATCATTGCCTCGAAGCGACAGGTCGATCGCACAACGCAGTTTCTGGCCACCTCTCGGGTGATCTATCCTACGGGCGCCGAGTTCAGGGCCGACCTGGCGAGAGCGTTTCGCGAGCGTACCGGCCACGGGCATGAGGCGGTGATCTATGTGCATGGCTATAACAACGCCTTTGACGAGGGCGTCCTGCGGATCAGCCAGTTGGCTGAGGATTTCGATTTTCCGGGTGTCGCCGTTCACTATTCCTGGCCCAGCGCGGCAAAGCCTCTGAACTATGCCTATGATCGCGATTCGGTCTTGTTCGCCCGGGACGGGCTCGAATCGCTGATCGGCGAAGTTCGGTCCGCGGGCGCGCGGCGGATCGTGCTGGTGGGCCATTCCGTCGGGGCGGCGCTGATCATGGAGACGCTGCGACAACTGGCGATCGCGCGACCCGGATCGGTGACGCAGGGTTTTGCCGGGGTGATGCTGATCTCTCCCGACATCGATGTCGATGTGTTCCACTCGCAGGCGTTCCGGATCGGAAAGCTCCCGCAACCGTTCGGCATCTTCATTTCCAAGCGCGACCGGGCGCTGACCCTATCGGCGCGCCTGACCGGACAACAGAATCGGCTGGGCAATGTCCAGAACCTGGACGAGGTCGCTGATCTGGAGATTACCTTGGTCGATGTTACCGAATTCTCGCAAGGTACTGGCCATTTCGTTGCCGGGGATTCTCCGGCCGTCATCCAGCTGTTCGGTCGATCCGGCGATCTGAGTGCCGCGTTCCGCGGTGACAGTGCGGGCCGGGCGGGGCTATGGCCCGGCACGGTGCTTACCGTTCAGAATGTCACCGCAATTATCCTGTCGCCGGTGACAGAACTGGCGACAGCAGCTGCCGGGCAATAGCCCTTTTCATTCCCGCCCAATTCCCCGACAGAGAACCATGACCCTGACACGGTTTCTCAAAGACAACGCGCTTTTCCTGGGCGCGGGGGCGCTGCTGGCGTTCTGTTCCAGCTTTGGCCAGACCTTCCTGATCTCGGTCTTCGCCGGGGTGATCCGCGACGAGTTCGCCCTGAGCCACGGGGAATGGGGCGGCATCTACACCATCGGAACCTTCGCCAGCGCGGTGGTGATGATCTGGGCCGGCGTGCTGACGGACCATTTCCGCGCGCG
>JAHELH010000123.1:0-3601 GCA_024644285.1 Paracoccaceae bacterium
GGCCACGACGCTTGGCCGGTGGATCAACGGCGCGCTCTATGCGGGTCTGGTGGCGCTGTTCGCGAACGGCTGGGCCGGCGCCGCGCCGGTACAGATTGCCGTGGCGGCCGCATTTCTGGTCTCGCTCGCCGCGCCGCTTCTGGACGAGGCCGTCCTGGCGTTATGGGTTGCAGACCGAAAGAGACGCCATGGCAGGACGTGACTGGAACCCCTGGCGGCGCCTATTGGCGCTGCCGAACGAGAGCCGCGCGAAGACGATTGTCGTTGCGTTTCTCGTATCCGCCATCTGCGCGGCTCTGGTCAGTGGCGCCACGGTCATGCTGCGGCCGATCCAGGCGGCGAACCGCGCCGCCGAGGAACAGGCCCGGATCGCGGCGCTGGTCAAGGGCATTCCGGGCATGGCGACGCTGCTGGACGACGCCGGAGGTTCGCTGTCATCGGTGGTCATCGATCTCGAAAGCGGCCGTGCCGCGACGGGGGTGACCTCCGCCACGCTGGAGACCGCGCTTGCCGATCCGGCGAACTGGACCGCCATCGATCCCGGCCGGGATCTGGCCGGGCTTGGCCAGCGGCCCGATTTCGCCCAGGTCTACCTGCTGCGCGACGGGGACCGGGTGTCGCTTGCGCTTCTGCCGGTCGCCGGTCAGGGCTATGGCGGGCGGATCGAGGCCGTGATCGCGCTTCGGGGTGACCGCAACACGATCGCGGGCATCGCGGTCACGCGGCATTCCGAGACGCCGGGGCTTGGCGCCCGGATCGAGGAATCCTCGTGGCAGGCCGGCTTTCCCGGCACCGAGTTGCGCGACGAAGCCGGCGAGATGCGCTTTCGCGTCGCGCATGGCCCCGCATCCGGCGTGCACGAGGTCGACGGCATCACGGGTGCCACCCGCACCGGGCGCGGTGTGACGCAGATGGTCCGCTTCTGGCTGGGGCCCGACGGGTACGGTCCGCTGCTTGACGCCATCGGTCGGGGAGAGTTCTGAGTGATGGACAGGCGCGTCGACCTTTGGACCACCCTGACCGACCCGCTGATCCGGCAAAACCCGGTGACGCTGCAGATCCTCGGCATCTGCTCGGCCCTGGCGGTGACGACGTCGCTGGCGACGGCGCTGACCATGTCGGTCTCTCTGACGGTCGTGCTGACGCTTTCGGCGGGCCTGGTCAGCACGATTCGCCGGCACATCCCCGACACCATCCGCCTGATCGTGCAGATCGTGATCGTCGCCTCGCTGGTGATCGTTATCGATCAGTTCCTGCAGGCCTACTTCGCCGAAATCAGCCGCGCGCTTTCGGTCTATGTCGGGTTGATCACCACCAATTGCCTCGTCCTTGGGCGGACCGAAGCCTATGCCCGCCACCACGCCCCACTGCCGGCCATGGTCGATGCCTTCGGCAACGGCCTGGGCTATTCGCTGATCCTGATCGTGATCGGCGGCCTTCGCGAGCTGCTCGGCAGGGGAGAGCTGCTTGGCACGCCGATCCTGCCGCTTGCCGACGCCGGCGGCTGGTTCACGCCGCTGAGCCTGATGCTGCTCGCGCCGTCGGCCTTCTTCCTTCTCGGGCTGTTGGTCTGGGCGATCCGAAGCGTCCTGCCCGAGCAGGTCGAAGCGCCCGAAACGACCCCGCCACTGCAAGCGGAGCCGGCGGAATGATGGGGCTTTGGGACCTCTTTCTTAACGCGGCCTTCGTCGACAACATGCCGCTGACGCTGTTCCTGGGCCTCTGCACCTTTCTGGCCCTGTCCAAGCGGCCCGAGGCGGCGCTTGGCCTGGGCGTCGCCATGACCGGCGTTCTGGGCGTGACCGTGCCGCTCAATCACCTGATTTACCAGGGCCTTCTCGCACCGGGCGCCTGGGCCTGGGCAGGTCTGCCGGAGCTCGATCTGTCCTACCTGGCGCTGATCGCGTTCATCGGCGTCATCGCGGCATCGGTGCAGCTTCTGGAGATGGTGCTCGACCGCTACTTCCCGGCCATCCACGCCGCGTTCGGCGTCTTCCTGCCGCTCTTGACCGTGCAATGCGCGATCCTCGCCGGCAGCCTTTTCATGGTCGAGCGGAGCTATTCGCTGGCCGAGTCCGCGGTCTTCGGCCTTGGCAGCGGCGTGGGCTTTGCGGTGGCGGTCGCCATGCTGGGCGCGATCCGCACCCGGCTGGCCTATGCCGATCTGCCGGCCGGTCTGCGCGGTCTCGGCATCGCCTTCGTCCTCGCCGGGCTCATGTCGCTTGGCTTTGCGGCGTTTTCACAGATGGCGGCGGCGCAATGACGGAGGTTCTGCTCGGCAGCATGGTCATCGTGGCGCTCGTTGTCGGGCTGGCCACCGGGCTTCAGCTACTGCGGCGCCGGCTTGTCCCCGATACCGGCCTCGACGTTTTGGTGAACGAGACGGTGCATTTGGTGGCCCGGCGCGGCGACAAGTTGCTGTCGGTTCTGCACGGCGCCGGCATCTCTGTTCCCGCGGCTTGCGGCGGCACCGGCACCTGCGGGCTTTGCCGCGTCACGGTCACCGGTGCGGGTGCGGGCGAACCGCAGGCGACCGAGCGCGGCGTGTTGTCTCCGCGCGACCGGCGGGCGCATGTGCGCCTGGCTTGCCAGACCAACCTGCGCGGCGACTGCGCGGTGGAGGTGCCCGACGACATCCTGAGCGCGGGCGGCGGGTTCGTCTGCAAGGTCGCCGCCACGCGGATGCTGGCGCCGCTGATCCGCGAAATCGTCGTCGATCTGCCGGCGGGCCGCTCGTCGGAGTTCCGCGCCGGCGATTTCATGCAGATCACTGCGCCGCCCTACCGGCTAGACTTCGCCACGCTCGATCTGCCGCAGGCTTTTCGCGACGCCTGGGACATCGCGGGATGGCGGTCGATGAAGGTCAGTTCCGGCACAGAGGTCACGCGCGCCTATTCGCTTGCCAGCCGTCCCGAGGACGCGGGCCGCGCGGTGTTCAACATCCGCCTCGCCGTGCCGCCCGCCGGGCGCGAGGACGTCGTGCCGCCCGGCATCGTCTCGTCCTGGCTGTTCGCGCTGCGACCCGGCGACGAGGTGACGCTTTCGGGGCCGTTCGGCGAGTTCCACGTCCAGCCCACCGGGCGCGAGATGGTGTTCGTCGGCGGCGGTGTCGGCATGGCGCCGCTGCGCGCGATGATCCACCAGGAACTTGCGCGCGGCACCGAGAGGCCCATCCGCTTTTTCTATGGCGCGCGCACTGCGGCGGACCTGTTCTATACCGACGAGTTCCACGCGCTCGCCGCGCGCCACGGAAACTTCAGCTGGACACCCGCCCTGTCCGATCCCGCCCCGGGCGACCGCTGGACCGGCGCGACCGGGTTCATCCACGAGATATTGCAGGCCGAGATGACCGACCATTCTACGCCCGAGGATTGCGAGTACTACCTCTGCGGGCCGCCGGTGATGATCTCGGCGGTTCTCGCCACCCTGAAGCGGCTTGGGGTCGACGCCGCATCGATCTTTTTCGACGATTTCGGAGCCTGAGCCATGACGACCGGAACATCCCTCTCCCGACGCGCCGCGCTTGGTCTTTTCGGCGCCACGCTGGTTTGCCCGCGCGCCAGCCTGGCGGGCGGCGTCGAGGCGATTTCGGGCACGGCGT
>JAHELH010000123.1:3701-7213 GCA_024644285.1 Paracoccaceae bacterium
TGAGCCATGACGACCGGAACATCCCTCTCCCGACGCGCCGCGCTTGGTCTTTTCGGCGCCACGCTGGTTTGCCCGCGCGCCAGCCTGGCGGGCGGCGTCGAGGCGATTTCGGGCACGGCGTTCGGAACGCGCTGGCGAATTGCCGCGCCGGCGGGAAGCGGCATCGCGCGGCTTGCGCCCGCGATATCGGCGCTGTTCGACGAGATCGACCGGCAATTCTCGCCCTGGCGAGCCGATAGCGCGATCAGCAGGTTCAACGCCGGTCCCGCCGGCGCGCAGGCGGCCGACCCCGCACTGGTCGATGTGACGACGGCCGCACTAGACATCGCGCGGCGAAGCAGGGGCGCGTTCGACCCGACCGTCGGGCCGCTTGTCGCCCGCTGGGGCTTTGGCCCGATCGACCGGGGCGGCAGTCCCGATTGGCGGGCGCTGTCCGTCGCGCCGGCCACGTTGAAGAAGGCGCGCGCCGATCTGACGCTCGATTTGTGCGGCATTGCCAAGGGCTGGGCGCTCGACCGCGCCGCAGCCCTCGCCCGCAGCAGAGGGTTCGACGACCTTCTGCTCGATCTTGGCGGTGAATTCGCCGCGCTTGGCCGCCACCCGGACGGGCGCGACTGGCGCGTCGCCGTGGAGTCTCCCGTGTCGTCGAGACCGGCTCAGGCGGTGCTAAGGCTTGCCCCCGGGACCGCGGTCGCGACGTCCGGGACGGGCATACAAAGCTACAAGCTGAACGGTCGGCTTTACAGCCACATCATCGACCCTGCGACCGGGTCCCCGCTCGAAAGCGGGCTTCGCTCGGTGACGGTTATCGCCGGCGATGCGATGACCGCCGACGGCTGGGCGACGGCACTGATCGCGGCGGGCGACCGGGCCGGTCCCGCCCTGGCCGAAATGCACGGCGTTGCGGCGCTGTTCCTTGTCGAGGACAACGGCGTCTTGCGGGAAGTCCGGACGGGGTCGGTCGCGGGCATGATCATTTAGCGAAAGGGATGCGGCCATGGAAATCGTCATCGCCATCGCCATCGTCGCCCTCGCGGCAGGCGGCCTTGGCCTCGGGCTTCTTTTCGGGCGCGGTCCGGTGCGCACCAGTTGCGGCGCGGCGGACGCCACGGCGGCCGGGCGCTGCACCGATTGCCCGCTGCGCGTGATGGAAAGGGACAGGACATGACGGAATACCGGGTCGGCGCGATCATGCGCACGGACAATCCTACCTTGACCCCGGAAATGCCGATCCGGCGTGCCGTCGCACTGCTGGTCGATGCCCGGGCTGCGGCCGCCGCTGTTTTGGGCGATGACGGTCGGCTCGTCGGCATCCTTACCCAGAAGGACTGTTTCCGGCCCGCCTTGCATGCCAGCTACCACCGCGAGTGGACGGGACAGGTCGGCGATCAGATTTCGCGAGGCGTTATCACGGTGGACGTGGAGGACGAAGTGATCCGCGCGGCCGAGATGTTTCTGGAACACCCCCACCGCGTCTTCCCCGTGGTGGACGGAACGCGCGTCATGGGGATGTTGGACCGCTCGGACATACTGGCATTGCTGTCGCGGTTTGGCTGAGCATTTAGGACGGCCCCCGGCCCGGCGCGCGCGTCGCGTCTTGGAAAATGCGCGCGGGCGCAGTAGTACTCGGTTTGCGTTTCCGATAGGTTTCCCCCATGCGCACGCTACTGTCCGTTCTCTTTGTCCCGCTGTTCTGGGCCGCCGCCGCGGCAGCGCAAAGCGTTGCGCCGATCGACACGCTGTTCCGCGCAGTCGGTTTGCCCGATGTGCTTGAGATCATGCGCGAGGAGGGCCGGGAATACGGCGCGACGCTGGAGGACGACCTGTTTCCGGGGCGTGGCGGGCCGCGCTGGGCGGCCGCGGTCGATACGATCTACGATCTCGACCGGATGCAGGCAGGCATGCGCAGTGCGTTCGACGAGGCGCTGGCGGCCGAGGACCTGGCGCCGATGATCAGCTTTTTCACCTCGGATCTGGGCCGCCGCATCGTCGCGCTGGAGGTTTCGGCCCGGCGGGCGCTGCTGGACAAGTCGGTCGATGCGGCCAGCCGTGAGGCGCTGACGGACATGATCGCCGCGGAGGATCCGCGGCTCGAACTGCTGCGCGCCTTTTCGGACGCCAACGAGTTGGTGGAAACCAACGTCACCGGCGCGATGAACGCCAATTACGCCTTCTATACCGGACTGGCCACCGGCGGGGCCTTCGCGGACGGTCTGACGGAGGAGGAAATCCTCACGGATGTCTGGAGCCAGGAGGCGATGATCCGCGACGACACCGAGGAGTGGCTGTTCTCGTACCTGGCGATGGCCTACCAGCCGCTGAGCGACACCGATCTGGAACGCTACATCGCGTTTTCCAAGACCGATGCCGGTCAAGCGCTGAACCGCGGGCTGTTCGCGGCCTTCGACCAGATGTTCGTGGCCGTCAGCCTTGCGCTGGGACAGGCGGCGTCGCAATTCATTGCCGAGCAGGAGCTTTAGCCGGCATTTTCCGGGCAGGCAGGGGGGTCGGATGGCGAGAATCGCGGTGGTCCTGACCGAGGGATTCGCCGATTGGGAATATGCCCTGATCGGCGGGACCGGCGGCCCGTTTTATGGTCTGGACGTGGCGTATTTCGCGCCGCAGCCGGGTGCGCTGCACTCGCAGGGCGGATTGAGCGTGCAGGTTGACCGGGGGCTAGACAGCCTCGTGGAGTGGGATCCGGATGTCGCGGTGGTCGTCGGTGGGATGATCTGGGAAAGCGATGCCGCGCCCGAGATCGGCGCCTTGCTTCGCAGCCTGCACGCCGGCGGCGCGGCCGTCGCGGGTATCTGCGGCGGTACGCTGGCGCTGGCGCGGGCCGGGCTGCTGGACCGGGTGCGGCACAGCTCGAACGCGCCGGAGTTCCTGGTCGCCCATGGCGGGGCCTATGCCGGGGCCGCGCGCTACGTCGACAGCGCCGCGGCGGTGACCGACGGGCGGGTGATCACCGCCCCTGGCACAGCGCCGGCGAGCTTCACCGCGGCGGTGTTCGAGGCCGCCGGACTCGGTGCCCGGGCGGTGGCGCAGTTCCGGTCGATGCTGGCGGCCGAGCACGCGACGGGCTGATGCCGCAGGTCCCGTGCTTTGCTGTTGACACGGGCCGGCAATGACCCGATAAGCCGCCTCTGTTATGAAACGACGCCCTCCGAAGGGCGCGCTGTTCGCGGCGGCTGGATCAGCCCGGAATGCCCGCAAGCCGGGAGCCACAGAACGCGGCAAACGAAGGAAGACACCATGTTTGCGGTCCTCAAGACCGGCGGCAAGCAATACAAGGTTTCCAGCGGCGACGTGCTGCGCGTGGAAAAGCTTGCGGCCGATGCCGGCGAGAAAATCCAGTTCAACGAGATCCTGATGCTCGGCGGCGACAGCACGGTCGTGGGCTCGCCCCTGATCGAGGGCGCGGGCGTGCAGGCCGAGGTGATCGACCAGATCAAGGGCGAGAAGGTCATCCACTTCGTCAAGCGCCGCCGCAAGCACGGCTCGCAGCGCAC
>JAHELH010000124.1:0-1525 GCA_024644285.1 Paracoccaceae bacterium
GTGCGCATGGTCGGGCGCGGCCAGGCCAATATCGACCGGCTGACGGCGCATGCCGAGGGGGTGGGATTGACCGCCGCGGTCAGCGCATCGCCGCGCGAGGCCATCGAGGGCGCCGACCTGATCGTGTCTTCGATCACGCTGGACTACGACACCGAGCCGTTCCTCGATGCGCGCTGGATGAAGCCCGGCGCGTTTGCCGCGATCACCGACCTGGGCATTCCGTGGCGCCCCGAGGGCATGGCGGCGCTGGACTCGGCTTATATCGACGACCGTGACCAGGAGGCCGTGAGCGCGCGCAAGCTGATCGACCCGGGGCTGGTGACGGGCGATCTGGGCGAGGTGGTGCGCGGCGAAGCGCCGGCGGCCTTCGATCCCGGGCGGCGCACGGCATTCCTGTTCCGCGGCATCGCCCTCGGCGACTTTGCGGTGGCGGCCCTGGTTTACCGGCGGGCGGTCGCGAAGGGCGTCGGCACCGTGGTCCCGGGCTGACATTTCCCGCGCCCGCGGCCCGCGCCCAGGGTGAAAAGGCGGGGCTTTTCACTAATGTGCTGATAATCCGGCCCTTTCGTGCTATGACCCGAGAGCGGCGGTCAGGGGGGCGGCGCGGCGTGGAACAGCTGACATTCACATTCGAGATGGGCGTCGTCGCCGGAATGCTCGCGTTCACCGTATTCCTGTTCGTCTCGGAAATCATCCGCATCGACCTGGCCGCGATCCTGGTTCTGGTGCTGCTGGGCATTTTCAGCTACGTGCCCGGCCTCGATCGGCTGGCGACGCCCGAGCGGCTGTTCGACGGTTTTGCCTCGAACGCGGTGATCTCGATCATCGCGGTGATGATCGTCGGTGCGGGACTGGACAAGACCGGGATCATGAACAAGGTCGCCGCGGTGATCCTGAAACACGGCGGCACGACCGAGGGCCGCGTGCTGCCGATCGTGTCGGGCACCGTGGGCTTCATCTCGAGCTTTCTGCAGAACGTCGGCGCCGCAGCGTTGTTCCTGCCGGTGGTCAGCAGGATTTCGGCCCGCACCTCGATCCCTTTGTCGCGCCTTTTGATGCCGATGGGGTTCTGCGCGATCCTGGGCGGCACGATGACGATGGTCGGCTCTTCGCCGTTGATCCTGCTCAACGACCTGATCCTGACCGCCAACACGACGCTGCCGGACGCGCTGAAAATGGAGACCTTCGGGCTGTTCTCGGTCACGCCGATCGGCCTGGCGCTGATCGTGACCGGGATCCTCTATTTCATGCTTCTGGGCCGCTATGTCCTGCCAGGCGGACAGGCCAAGATCGACGTCGCGACGGGGCAGGGCATGTCGGATTACCTGGAGCGGGTATACGGGCTGCAGGCGGATGTCTTCGAGGTCGACGTGCCGGCGGACAGCGAACTGGTCGGAGAGCAGCTGGCCGATATCAACCTGCAGAACAACCTCTACATCATCTCGACCTTCTACAAAGGCAAGGTGTCGATGGTGCAGATCCTGACCGCCACCATCGCCGCGCCGTGCCGGCTGGCGATCATCGG
>JAHELH010000124.1:1625-7151 GCA_024644285.1 Paracoccaceae bacterium
GGCGTGCTGAGCATCGACGAGGCCTATCGCGCGGTGGGCTGGAACACGGTGTTCCTGCTGGCCAGCCTGATCCCGCTGGGCCAGGCGGTGCAGAACACCGGCACGGCGGCGTGGCTGGCGCAGCAAATCCTGGAGATCCTGGACGGCTGGCCGGTCTGGTCGCTGCAGACCGGGGTGGCGATCCTGGCAACGGTGTTCAGTCTGGTGATGTCAAATGTCGGCGCCACCGTGCTGCTGGTGCCGCTGGCGGTGTCGATCGCGGTGGCGGCAGGAGCGTCGCCGGCGCTGTTCGCGCTGACGGTGGCGATCTCGACCTCGAACTCGTTCATCATCCCCACCCACCAGGTCAACGCGCTGATCATGGGGCCGGCGGGCTACAAGGTGATCGACTTCGTCAAGTCGGGCGGGATCATGACGGTGCTGTTCCTGGTGGTCTCGCTGGTGATGCTGAACCTGGTGTTCTGAGGGGAACGTGGGCGAAAGGTGGGTTGAAAACCCACCGTGCCGCCGACATCACTTGTGCGCGCCGGAGGTTTCCGACTTGCCTGTGAACATGCCGGCAAGCGGAACCAGGACCTTGGTCACCACCGGGATCAGCAGGAAGCCCAGCGTCAGGCCGACGACGCCGTCGAGCGCCGCGGTCACGATCCATTCCACCGCCGCCTCGGCCTGCGGCACAGCGTGGCCCGCCGCCACGGCGATGTCGTGGATGGCTTCATAGGGCGCCTTCCAGCCCAACTCGTAGGCCCCGTGCACGATGATCGAGCCGCCGACCCAGATCATCGCCGCGGTGCCGACGATCACCAGAAGCCGCAGGAAATACGGCATGCCGCGCACGATGGCCTCGCCCAGCCTGCGGGTCAGTGACAGCCGGCCCTTGGCGGCCATCGCAAGGCCGGCATCGTCGGCCTTCACGATCAGCGCCACTGCGCCGTAGACCGCGATGGTGATGATCACCGCCGCCACTGCCAGCGCCCCGCCGACCATGGCGAAGGAAAGGGTCCCGGGCAGGGCCGACAGGGTGATCGTCATGATCTCGGCGGACAGGATGAAATCGGTCTTGATCGCGCCGCGCACCTTCTTCTCTTCCAGATGCGCGTCGGCCATCTTCTCTTTCAGCAGATCCTCCTGGTAGTGGTCGGCGGGGTTGACCGCGTGCCAGACCTTCTCGGCCCCCTCGAAGCACAAATAGGCCCCGCCCAGCATCAGAAGCGGCGGGATCGCCCAGGGCGCGAACTGCGCCAGCAAGAGCGCCACCGGCAAGAGGATGATCAGCTTGTTGAACAGCGAACCCTTGGCGATCTTCCAGACGATGGGCAATTCGCGGTCGGCGGAGAAGCCGTGCACGTATTTCGGTGTCACCGCGGCGTCGTCGATCACCGCGCCGGCGGCCTTGGACGAGGCCTTGACGGCCTGGCCGATCACGTCGTCCACCGAGGTCGCCGCCACCTTGGCGATCGCGGCGACGTCGTCGAGAAGGGCAAGCAAGCCGCTCATGTCGGTTCGTTCCTAAATCGCGTTGTCGTAGGATCATAGATCGCCGGGGCGGTTAGACAATGTCTCGCGCGGGGCCGCTGGATGTCGCTGCGCGTTTTCGGCAGGCTGATGGCCAATACGCATGCAGGGAGGAAGAGCATGAACAGCATCATCGAAACGGATGGCGCGCCGGCGTCGGTGTCGGGTTTCGCGCAGGCGGTGGAAACCGCGCCGGGCGCGCGGCTGCTGCATGTCTCGGGGCAGATCGGGGCTAGGCCGGACGGGCAGCTGCAAGGCGACGTGGCGGCGCAGAGCCGGCAGGCCTGGCGCAATGTTTTTGCCATTCTCGATGCCGCGGGAATGGACAAGACCGATATCGTCGACGTGCTGGCGATCGTGACCGAGCCGGAGGGCGTGGCGATCTTCCGGCAGATTCGCGACGAAGTGCTGAGCGGCCACCTGGCCTGCTCGACGCTGCTGGTCTGCGGCCTGGCCAATCCGGCCTGGAAGGTCGAGATCGCGGTGCGGGCGGCACGGTAGGGGCCGGTTCTGTCCGGCGCGGTGCGTTAGATCACGCACCTTACCGGCCGGTCAGCCGGTTGCCCAGGTCCGCCAACCGCGAGGGGCGCGGCAGGCCGCCCGCCTCGCGCCGGTCGGCTTCGGCGTAGAGCCGGTACATGCCCCGTACCCCCAGCCAGCGCAGGGGTTCCGGCTCCCACCGCCGCACGCGGCGATTCACCCAGGGCAGGCGGGTGAGACCGGTGTCGCGCCTCAACACCAGATCGGCCAGCGTGCGGCCGGCAAGGTTCGACGTGGACACGCCGACGCCGACATAGCCGCCGGCCCAGCCGATGCCGGTCGCGCGGTCCAACCCCACCGTCGCGCACCAGTCGCGCGGCACGCCCAGCACACCGCACCAGGCGTGATCCACCCGCGCGTCTTGCGCCGCGGGGAAGTGCCGGTGCAATACCGCGGTCAGGCGGTGCACGGTTTCGGCATCGGGCCGCCCGGCCGCGTCGAGGCCCGAGCCCCACCGGTATGGCACGCCGCGCGCGCCGAGAGCGATCCGGCCCTCGCGGGTGCGCTGGCAATAGCAATAGGTGTTGGCGAAATCGCCGAGCAGTTCATGGCCGTCCCAGCCGATTTGCCGCCAGACGGAATCCGGCAAAGGCTCGGTGACGATCTGCGCGGAATTGAGCGGCAGCCAGTCGCGCCGCAGCCCCGGCAGCGTGGCGGTGAAGCCCTCTGTGGCGCGCAGGATCACCGGGGCGCGCACCGTGCCGCGGGCGGTCGTCACCGCACCGGCGGCGATCCCGGTCACCGCCGTACCCTCGGCGATGCGCACGCCGAGCCGTTCCACCGCCGCGGCCAGGCCGCGCACCAGCTTTGCGGGCTGCAGCCGCGCCACGCCGCCGACCTGCATCGCCCCGAGCGCTTCTGGAATGCGGACGCGCGCCATCACCTCGTCGCGGCCGATGGCGCGCACGCGGTCCTCGCCCCAGGCACGCCGGTGGTCGACCTCGGCCTGCATCCGTGCCGCCTGGGCCGGGTTCACGGCGATCATCAACTCGTCGGTGCGGCGGATGTCGGCGTCGATGGCTTCGGCCTCGGCGACGCGGATCACCTCGTCCACGGTGCCGCCCATCGCCGTCACCATGGCGCGCACCGCCTCGGGCGTGCCGTCACGCGAGTATCTTTCCTGGGACCAGGCGAACCCGCCGGTCAGCCAGCCGCCGTTCCGGCCCGAGGCGCCGAAGCCGGCGAATTCCTTTTCGACGACCAGCACGTCCAACGCAGGGTCGGTCTGTTTCAGGTAGTAGGCGGCCCAGAGCCCGGTGTAACCGGCGCCGACGATGCAGACATCGGCGCGGGTGTCGCCGTCGAGCGGCGGGCGCGTGCCGGGGATGCCGCCGGCATCGGCGAACCAGAAAGATACGTGTCCCAGGCGCATAGGCCCGATGCTAGCGCAGGCCGTCCCTGGCGATCAGCAGCGCAAGATCGGAAATGATCTGCCCCCGCGCCGCCGCCATGGCCGCCGGGCCGGGGTCGCCCGGGATCGGAACCGTCAGGCTGAACAGCCGCGCGCGGTTCACCGCGCCGCTATTGGCGGCCACGAAATACTGCCCCGACAGGCGGAAGCTGCCGGCCTCGTCGGACAGCATCTCCTCGATCCGCACTTCTACGCGGGCGTCGGCGAAGGTCTCGAAGGGCCAGGGCTCGGACGCCACGGTCGCGCCGGTGATCAGGCCAAGATTGCGCGCCAGTTCCAGCGTGATCGAGCGCACCGGATCGTCGGCCCAGAGCAGGTTCTTCTGGGTTTCGATGGCGCCCTCGGCGGTGCGGGTGCTCATCTCGGACAGTTCGGCATATTCCGGCAGGGATACCAGCCGCACCTCGATCGTGCGGAAGCGGATGTTCACCTTCTCGGCCGGCGCGACCGCCGGGACGGGATAGCGCAGCTCGGTCCCGAAACCGGAGCAGCCCGCAAGCAGGACGGCGGCGGAGAGGGCGGAAATCAGGGGTCTCGGCATGGCGTCAGCGTCCCAGGATGATGGCGTTCGGGCGGCGTTCAAGCGCGCGGGCGAGGCCGGCCACCGCCTCGGCGGCGCGCTGGACCTGGCGCATTGCCGCGCGGACGTCCCGGTTGATCTCGGATTTCCCGTCGTAGCTGGCCAGGGTTCCGGAGGCCTGGTTGATCAGCCGGTTCAGCCGGTCCACCAGCGCCGGCAGGTCGTCGGAGGCCGCGGCCACCCGGTCGGCGGCATTGGCCGCCGAGGCCAGCGTGCTGTTCACGTTCTGAACCGTGCCGCCCTCGCGCAGTTCGGTCAGGACCTGGTCGAGCTGTTCCAGCGCGCCGCTCAGCGACTCGGGCAGCTCTTTGGCGCCGTCGGTGGACAGGATCGCATCGGCGCTGTCCAGAACGGCGGTCAACTCGTCCACCAGCTCGTCCAGCGGCAGTTCGTCGGCCTTCTTGGCGACGGCGGAGATCTGGTCGACCAGGCCCGGCACGCCCTCGAACGAGGCGCCGGCCTTGGCCGCAGCCTCTCCGGCGGCGTCGATCGAGGCCAGGAGCCTGCCGACGCCGTCGTTCTCGGTGATCTCGGCGACGATCTTCTGCAGATCGGCCAGCGCGGCGTTCAGGTTGTCGGGCAGCGCCTTGGTGCTTTCGGCCGCAAGCAGGTCCTGGGCCGAGGCCATCACCTCGGTGGTCTCGCTGACCAGATCCTCGACGGGCAGATCGCCGATCTTGGCGGCCAGCGCGTCGATCTTCTCGACCAGTGCGGGCACGCCCTCGACCGCGCCGCCGACGTCGCCGGCGGCTTTCGAGGCAGCCTCGATGGCCTCGGTCAGACGGGTCACGGTGTCGGCCTCGGTGATCTGTTTCAGCACCGTGTCGAGATCGGCAGTGGCGGTGTTGAGCGTGTCCAGCAGCCCGCTGATGCTCTCGGGCAGCGCCTGGGTGGTCTCGGAGGACAGAAGCGACTGGGCCGAGGCGGCAAGCTCGTTGGCCTGGGCGACGAGATCCTCGATGGGCAGGGCGTTGGCCTTGTCGGCCAGGGCGTCGATCTTGGCGATCAGGTCGGGCACGCCTTCGAGCACCGGGGCGACCTCGCCCGCGGCAGCTCCGGCGGCGTCGACCGCTGCCAGCAGCCGCTCGACGGCCTCGGCCTCTTGCAGTTCGGCCAGCATCGACGACAAATCCTCGGTCGCATCCTGAAGGCTGGCGATCAGCTTGTTGAGGTTCTCGGGCACCGCCTGGATTTCCTCGGACCCGATGATGCCGCGTGCCTCTTCGACGAGGCCGACGATCTCTTCCGGGGCGCGCTGCAGGTCCTCGTTGCCCATGAAGGTCGCGGCGCTGTCGAGGAAGGCGTTCACGTTTGCGATCATTTCCTCGATCGGCAATTCGTTAACCCGCTGCAAGATGCCTTCGGCAGTGGCGGCGACGTCCTTGATGTTGGAGGGTCCGCTGGGCAGGATCGGCAGACCCTCGGCGGTCCGCGCGATCACCGCCGTGGACGGATCACCCAGTCGCAGCAATTCGATCTT
>JAHELH010000125.1 GCA_024644285.1 Paracoccaceae bacterium
CGCCCAGGATCGCCTCGAACGGATGCACCGGCAGGCCGGCATCCTCGGGCGCGATCTCGAATTCGCGCACTGCGCCGTTCTCGATTGCCGCCACCCAGGACGACCCGGCGATCGACAATTCGTCTGTGCCGTCCGCGCCGTGGACCAGCCAGGCAGCCTCGCTGCCAAGCGCCAGCAAGGTTTCGGCCATCGGCCGGATCAGGTCGCGTGAAAACGCGCCGGTCAGCTGGCGCTTGACGCCGGCCGGGTTGGTCAGCGGCCCGAGGATGTTGAAGATCGTGCGGGTGCCCAGTTCCGTCCGGGTCGGCATCACATGGGCGATGGCCGGGTGGTGCATCGGCGCCATCATGAAGCAGATGCCGCAGGTTTCCAACGCCTTTTCAACTGCTTCGGCATGGATCATCACGTTGATACCCATCTGGGTCAGCGCGTCCGCCGCCCCCGATTTCGACGACAGGTTGCGGTTGCCGTGCTTGGCGACCGGCACGCCGGCCCCCGCCACGACAAAGGCCGTGGCGGTCGAGATGTTCAGCGTACCGCGCCCGTCGCCGCCGGTGCCGACGATGTCCATCGCGCCCTCGGGCGCGCGCACCTTGTGGCACTTGGCGCGCATCACCGCGGCGGCGGCGGCATATTCCTCGACCGTCTCGCCCCGCGTGCGCAGCGCCATCAACAGCCCGCCGATCTGGCTTGGCGTGGCCTCGCCCTCGAACAGGATCTCGAAGGCCTGCTCGGCCTCTTCGCGGGTCAGCGGACGGTCGGCGGCGGCGCCGATCAGCGGTTTCAGCGCCTCGCTCATGCCGGCACCGGCACCGTGTCGAGGAAGTTCCGCAACAGCGCGTGGCCATGCTCGGTGGCGATGGATTCGGGATGGAACTGCACGCCGTGGACCGGCAGGTCGCGGTGCTGCAGCCCCATGATCGTGCCATCCTCCAGCCAGGCGGTGACCTCCAGGCAGTCCGGCAGGCTGTCGCGGTCGACGATCAGCGAATGATAGCGCGTGGCGGCGAAGGGCGAGGGCAGGCCGCGGAAAACTCCGGCGCCGCTGTGCTGCATCGTCCCCAGCTTGCCGTGCACGATGTCATGCGCCCGCACCACGCGGCCGCCAAAGGCCTGGCCGATGGTCTGGTGGCCGAGGCAGACGCCCAGAAGCGGGGTGCGGGTTTCGGCGACGGCTTGCGTCAGCGCCAGGCAGATCCCGGCCTGGTCCGGGTCGCAGGGTCCCGGCGACAACACGATGCCCGCGGGCCGCATTCCCATCGCTTCCTGGACGTCCAGCGCATCGTTGCGGCGCACCACGACCTCGGCCCCCAATTCGCCCAGATAATGGGCAAGATTGTAGGTAAAGCTGTCGTAGTTATCGATCAGCAGCAGCATTGCGCCGGTCTTGGTTTCATTTGGGGGTGCCCCGGGAAATCTCTCGCGCTATACATGCGCCCAGGCAGCAGGCAGGGTCAAGGCGTCAGCAATCGGCAAGGCGGCGTGACGGACAAGAGGGCGGAATTGCAATGAAAGGTTTCCTGGCAGGCGTCGTAACGGGTGCCGTTGTCTCGGGTGTCGGATTCTTGGCGGCAGAGCGTTTCCTACCGCCCGTCGAGTTGCAGGCGCGCGCCCCCGAAGCGGGCGAAGTGGCGGTACCGGCGGGCTCGGAATTCAACGCAGAGCGTCCTGACGCACCGCCGATCTTGCCGGGCACCGACCCGACGCCCGATGCCGGCCTGGCTCCGGCCGTGATTGCACCGGCCCCCGACAGCGACGCGCTGCCAGACACCACGCCGCTCGACGAACCCGTGCCGGTGGCGCTGGACGGCGCGGGCCTGACCGCGCCAGAGGACAGCCCGCCGCCCATCGTCGTGGCCGGCAGCGGGTCCGAGATTCCCGCGCAGCCGAGCGTCAGCCAGCCCGCCGCGCCGCAGGTCGACGTGGCCGCCGCGCCGGTGCAGCCCGCGGATACGCCGGTGACGGGCGCGGCGCCGGTTTCGCCCGGCCAGCCGGAATCCGAGACCGAACCGGTGGTGGAACCCTCCGACGTGGCGGCGCTGCCGCAGGTCACCCAGGCGCCCGCGACCCCTGCAGAGCCATCCGCCGATGCCGGACCGTCGCCAGAGGCGGCCGCATCCGCCGAAGCCCCGCAGACCGGGGCGGCCCCCGAAACGCCGGCCGGCCCCGCGCCGGATGCCGATGCCCCGGCCGGCCCCGCCGAAATCGCCGCGCTTCCGCAAACCGGGGCGGCGCCCGAAACGCCGGCGGGCCCCGGGACCGGAGCCGACGCCCCGCCCATCGCGGTGCCCGAAGCGCCCTCGGGGCTGCGCCTGCCGGTCCCGGAGATCGCGGACATGGCCCCCGGCGTGACCACGGACCGCCTACCGCGGATCGGGGCGGAAGAACCGGTCGAGGAGGCTTCCCCGTCGGAACCGGCGCTGACGCGCTTCGCGGTGCCCTACGAGGCTCCGGAAGGCAGCCCGATGATGGCGCTGGTGCTGATCGACGTCGGCGATGTCAGACCCAGCGCCGAGGTGCTGGCGGAATTGCCGCTGCCGCTCGCCGTCGCGCTCGATCCGACGCTTCCCGACGCGGCGGCGCTGATGCGCAGCTACCGGGAGGCGGGGCTCGAGATCGCGATCCTGACGCCGCTTCCGAAAGGCGCGGCGCCGGCGGATGTCGAGGTGGCGTTCGCCGGCTTCTTGAGGGCGCTGCCCGAGGCGGTGGCGGTCATGGACATGCCCGAGGGGCTGTTGCAGGAAAGCCGTCCGCGCGCGGTACAAGTGATCGAGATCCTGGCCGAAACCGGTCACGGGCTGGTCACCTACGAGCGCGGGCTGAACCCTGCGTTGCAGATCGCGCCGCAGAAGAACGTGGCCGCCGCCGCCGTTTTCCGAAGCATCGATCCCGGCAACCACGACGTCGTGGTGATGAAGCGGTTCCTGGACCAGGCGGCATTTCGCGCCGGGCAGGAGGGCCGGGTCATCCTGACGGCCGAGGCGCGCCCCGAAACGCTGACGGCTCTGGCGGAATGGTCGCTGGGAACCCGCGCGGCGACGGTGGCCTTCGCGCCGCTATCGGTGGTGCTGTCGCATTGAGGGGCGGCGCGGCGGGCCCGGGTTTCAGGAATTGCCGTTCCGCATGAACCGGCCGGCATCCTGCGCGGCGGCCCGGATCGCCCGGGACTTGTTCACCGTCTCCTGGAATTCCGCCTCGGGATCGCTGTCATAGACCACGCCGCCGCCGGCCTGGATGTAGAGTTGGCCGTCCTTCAGAACGGCCGTGCGCAGCGCGATGCACATGTCCATGTCGCCGCCGGCGCTGAAATAGCCGACGCCGCCGGCATAGACGCCGCGCTTTTCCGGCTCCAGCTCGTCGATGATCTGCATCGCCCGCACTTTCGGCGCGCCCGAGACGGTTCCCGCCGGCAGCCCGGCCAGTAGCGCGGACAAGGCGTCGTGGTCTTCGGATAGCTCTCCGACCACGTTCGACACGATGTGCATGACGTGGCTGTAGCGCTCGACGATGAATTGCTCGGTCGGATGCACGCTGCCGACCTTGCTGACCCGCGCGGTGTCGTTGCGCCCCAGATCCAGCAGCATCAGGTGCTCGGCGCGCTCTTTCTCGTCGGCCAGCAGGCTTTCTTCGTGCGCGCGGTCTTCCTCGGGCGTGGCGCCGCGCGGCCGGGTGCCGGCGATGGGGCGGATCGTCACCTCGCCCCCGAAGACGCGCACCAGGATTTCCGGAGACGCGCCGATCACCTGGAAGTCACCGAAATTGAAGAAGAACATGAACGGCGACGGGTTGGTGCGCCGCAGCGAGCGGTAGAGCGTGAAGGGCGGCAGGGTGAATTCCTGCCGCCAGCGCTGCGACGGCACCACCTGAAAGATGTCGCCCGCGCGAATGTATTCCTTGGCGCGTTCCACCGCCGCCAGATAGCCCTCGTGGGTGAAATTCGACACCGGCTCGGGGATGTCGGCGATCTCGCCCAGATCGCGGCTGCTGTCGACCGGGCTGCGTTCCAGGTCGCGCACCGCGTCCATCACCCGCTCGGCCGCCTGCGCATAGGCCGCGCGCGCCGACTGGCCGCTCGACACCCAGGCGGGCGAGACCACGGTGACCTCGCCCTTGACCCCGTCCAGCACCGCCACGACCGAGGGCCGCAGCATCACCGCGTCGGGCAGGCCCAGCGGATCGGGATTGACATCCGGAAGGTGCTCGACCAGCCGGATCATGTCGTATCCCAGGTAGCCGAACAGCCCGGCGCTGGCCGCAGGCAGGTCGTCGGGCAGCTCGATCCGGCTTTCCGCGATGACCGCGCGCAGCGTGTCCAGCGGATTGCCGTCGAGGTCGTCGAAGGCGGCGGGATCGAACCGTGCCGACCGGTTCAGCCGCGACCGGGTGCCGTGGCAATCCCAGATCAGGTCCGGTTTCAGCCCGATGATCGAGTAGCGCCCGCGCACCTCGCCGCCGGTCACCGATTCCAGCATGAAGCTGTCCTTGCGCGCGCCGGCGAGCTTCAGCATCAGCGAGACCGGCGTGTCCAGATCGGCGGCCAGCCGGGTATAGACCACCTGGTTGCGCCCGGCCGCATAGCCCGCCTCGAAGGCGTCGTAGGACGGGGTCAGGGCCATGGATCAGGGAAAGTTCGCGTGCACGGCGTTGATCGCCGCCTGGTTCAAAGAGATACCGGCCTGCGTCTCGATGGCCTGGGTATAGGCCTGCAGGATGTCGGCGCCGATGGCCTGGGCCGTCGCGGCCTCGAAGGTCCGCTTGCGCGCGGCGATGTCGGCGTCGTCCGGATCGGGCGGGTTCACCGCGTTCAGCCGCACCAGATAGGCGGCGGTCGGGCCCACGACGACGCGGATCTCGCCTGCGTCCATGCTGAACACCTGTTCAATAAAATCCGTCGGCGTGTCCGGGACAAAGCCGTCCCGGGTGATGTCGGTTTCCGACGTCAGCGTCAGGCCCAGCTCCTCGGGTGCCGCGCCGTCGCGCAACCGGGCGGCCAGCGCCTCGGCCTGTTTCGCCAGCGCCTGCGCCGTGGCCTCGGCGCGCCAGCCGCTCTCGGCCTGGCCGCGCGCGTCCTCGAAGGGCCGCAGCCTCGGCGCCACCACCTCGTCGACCCGCAGCGCGAAGACGCCGCCATCCTCCAGCGCGATCACTTCCGGGAAATCGCCCTCGGCCGCGGCCATTGCGGCGTCGCGGAACGCGGCATAGGCGGCCATCCCGTCGTCGGTGGTGGCGGTCCAGTCGATCCGGCCCAGCTGCATGTCGGTTTCCTGCGCCAGTTCTTCCAGTGTCGCGCCGCCGGCCAGCAGGTCGTCGATATTGTCGATCCGGTTCTCGATATCGCGCCGCGCCGCGTCCAGGGCGAACTCGTCCAGCAGGTCGTCGCGCGCGTCTTCGAAGGGGGTCTCCTGTGCTGCCAGGATGCCGTTCATCCGGAACAGGGCGGGGCCCAGATCGGTGTCGACCGGGCCGGCGATGCCCGGGCCCTCCAGCGCGAACACCGCGGGACCGGCCGCGCCCAGCTCGGCTTCGGTCACGTCGCCCAGGTCGATGTCGGAAAGCGACAGCTCGCGCTCCTCGACAAGGTCCTCGAATTCCCTCTCGCCCGCATCCAGCGCCGCCTTCGCCGCCTCCGCCGCCGCCTGGTCGCGAAAGATCAGCCGCTCGACCAGCCGCCGCTCGGGCGTGACGAAATCGTCGATCCGCTCTTGGTAGAGCTGCTGCAGCGCCTCTTCGTTGATCTCGATGCTGTCGACGATCATGTCGGGGGTCAGCGCGGCATAGGTGATCTTCTTGGTCTCGGGCAGCATGAAATCGTCGGGATTGGCCTCGTAATAGGACCGCAGATCGTCCTCGCCCGGGGCGGCGATCTCGGCGTCCAGGGCCTCGACGCCCAGCACCGCCCAGTCGAAATCGCGGCGTTCGGCGACATAGGTCAGGATCGTGTCGGTATAGGCCGGCGGCGCGCCCACGCCCGCGCTCACCGCGCCTTGCAGCATGGAGCGCGCCAGCTCCGCCCGCAGGTCGGCCTCGAATTCGGCCTCCGACAGGCCGGCGCGTTCCAGCGCAAAGGCATAGGCGTCGCGGTCAAAGCCGCCGTCGAGCCCCTGGAACGCCGGGATTTCCAGGATCTGCCGACCCACCACCGCGTCGCCCACCGACAGGCCAAGCTCGGCGGCTTCGTTTTCCAGCGCCACGGTCGACACGATGCGCTGCAGCACCGCGCGGTCGATGCCGAATTGCTGGGCCTGGGCCAGCGTCATGTTGGTTCCCAGCTGGGCCGAGAAGGCAGTGATTTCCTGCTGCAATTCGCGGGCATAGCGGTTCACGTCGATCGGCGTCTCGCCGACATGTCCGACATTGCGCACGGTGCCGCCGAAATTGGTCGCGCCGAAGCCCGCCAGGCCCACGATCAGCAAGATCACGATCACCCAGACCGCCGTCTTCGAGGTCACGCCCTTGGTCTTTGCCATCTCGCCGCTCCGCAAGGCTGAAGTCCTCGCGCGGGTTTACGCGCAGGGGCTCAGGGGGGCAAGGTCAGAGGGTCAGGTTTTGCAGGCGGTCGAACAGCATCGTGATGCCGGCGCGGTCGACATTGGCGAAAGCGATGCGCAGGGCGCGGCGGCCGGCCGCGTCGCCCCTCGGCGTGAACATGGTGCCGGGCAGCAGAAGCACGCCGTGATCCTGCACCAGTCGCCGCGCGACCTGGTCCGAGGGCAGGTCGAACGGATGCTCGGCATAGGCGAAATAGGCGCCGATCCCGCGCAGCCGCCAGCCGGGCAGGGCGCCGATGGCCTCGGCCATCGCGGCGCGGCGGTCGAGGATTTCCGCGCGCTCCCCGGCCAGCCAGTCGCCCAGGTTGCGTATTCCCCACAGCGCCGCGTGCTGGCCCAGCTGGTTCGGACAGATCGTGGTGCTGTCGATGTATTTCTCCACTTCCGCCAGCCGCGCGGAACTGGTCGCCATCGCGCCGACGCGGTGGCCGGTCAGCCGGTAGGCCTTGGAGAAGGAATAAAGGTGGATCAGCGTGTCGTCCCAGCCG
>JAHELH010000126.1 GCA_024644285.1 Paracoccaceae bacterium
ACATGCGGCGGATAGTTCGACACGTCGAGACCGTCCTCGCGCCCCGCCGAGCCGATCAGCAGCAGCGATCCCGCCCGCTCGATGCGCGACATCGACGCCACCGCGATCATCACCTGGCCGTCTGATACGAACAGGTTTCCCATCATCAGAACACAATGCAACATGCGCCGCGCCTTCCGTTCGTACCGGGCAATTCGCCCAGATACAGCGTCTCAATTATTGCAGACTACCAGATTTTGTAAACAGCAGCGCCGCCTACTGCGCCAGTCCCAGCCCTTCCAGATGCGCGACCGAGGCCTCGACCTTGTGGAATTCGTTGATCTCGACGATCAGGTGCGGCTTGGACGCGATCCGGCCAAGCGCGGCAAAGATGCTCCCGAAATCGATATTGCCCTCACTCAGCGACCAGTGCCGGTCGGCCAGGCCGTCGGTGTCCTGCAGATGGACATGCGCCAGCGCGGCCCCGGCCGCGGCGACGAATTCCGCCGCAGACGGCGCGCCGCAGACGCTGTGCGCCCAGTGCGCGTGGCCGGTATCCACCGACAGCCGCAGCGCGGGCGAGGCGGCGGCCTCGATCACCGTGGCGCGCTCGCGCGGGTCGATATCCTTGATGTTCTCCAGCACCATCGTCACGCCCATTGCCTCTGCCCGCTTCAGCGCCGGCTCCAGCAGCGTCAGGACCGCCGCCACGCGCCGGTCCCGGTCGCGCGGGCCGTTGTCGAGGTTCGAATGATCCCAGGAATCGTAGGGCGAATGGATCACCATCTGGACCGCGCCAAGCGCGGCGCAGACATCCAGTCCCTGATCGAGCCGCGCCTGCACCACCGCGCGCACGTCGCGGTCCCTGCTGTCGATCTGGAACCCGGTGAACGGCCCGTGAATGCCCAGCCGCCCGTTCCAGCCGTCCAGCCTGGCCTTGGCCCGGTCGATGAACGGCCCTGGCGCACGCAGGATGTCGGCCATGCAAAATTCCGGCAATTCCAGGTCCCGGTCCTTTTCAAACAGCCAATCGCGGTGGCGGTCGAGATCCAGAACCGTCAGCTGGGCGCCGACAACGGGCAGTTCAGGCACGATGCGTCTCCTTCCGCGACCGACAATGCGGCGGCGGGACAGGGCGCGCAAGCGCCGGGGATCAGCCTGTCTTGAAAGGGGTCGTCAGGGGCGCAGAAACTTCGCCCCGCCGGACGGCAGCGGCGACGCGGTGCCGGGCTCTGCCTGCGCGGACTGATGCCGGGACCGGCCCTCGTTGCAGGCGATACCGTCCAGGTCGCCGTCATTGCGCACGTGATATCCGGGGGTGTTCGCGGTTGCATAGGGCAGCCCGACCTTGGCGGCGGCCGCACAGCCCGACATCGCCACCAGATGGCGCATCGCGTCCTGGCGTTCATAGGGGCTGGTCCGGACATAGATCGAGATGGTCAGCGCCACGGTCACCACCGGCACCAAAAGGACGTTCGCCAGAATACGCGCCGGCGACAGTGCATTGCGCAGGGTCCGGTCGGCGCGCTGCTGGCGGCGCAGCTTGCGCACCTCCTTCGCCACGGCCTTGTCGTCGCGGAATGCGGAAGTCAGGGCGTCTTGGTCCATCATCCGCGAATGCTAGATCCGCAAAATGGCATTCCGATGGCCGCGATGTGGCGGCAAGCGGAAAAGGGCGCCCGCTAGGGGCGCCCCTGACATTAATTCCAGTTGATCCGCTTAGCCGTCGTTTTCGCGCGCGGGCTCGACGTTGATCGTGGGTACGTCGACCATTTCGGTCTCGGTGGTCACCTTGACCTTGGGAACCTCGACTTCGACGGTTTCCTGATCGACCGAAATCGAACCGGTGTTCACCTCGAATTCCGGCAGCGTGCCTTCCTCGACATCGATCGAGACATCGGGCAGGCGGGCTTCCTGGGTCTGATCGATATCGATCATGTAAGCGGCGGCGGCCACGAACGCGACGGCGGCAACGGCCGCGACGACAATGGTGGTGCTCTTCATAACGGTTTCCTTCATCTATGTGCCGCTCTAGGCGGCGTTGCAAAGGAAACGCCGACAATCGCATGGGGTTCCAAGGAATCTCGGTAAGCCAAGGGTGACAATCCGCCGCATGTTTTCGGCAGGGTTCGGCAGCGACGCCGCCGGCTAGCGCGGTCAATCGAATGTGGCGACCACCTCGTACATCACAGGCTCGAAGCTCTTGCACAGGCCCGCGATGGCGCGGTTCCGCCTGCGCATCTCATCGGTGCGCAGCATCGCCTGGAAATCCTCGCGCCGGCGCCACTGGCTGTAATTCGCGATCCGCGTCTGCGCGTCGTTGACGTGCAGCCCGGCGGCTATGAACCCGGGCTGTTTCGATATGAACGCCTCGTAGGCATCCGTCAGGGCCTCGATCAGATCGTGACAGGTTCCCGGGTTCACCTCGAAGGTGGTTATGACCGTCTGGGCCTCGGTTTTCGTCGAAATCGTCAGCATCGCCGACTCCCTCTCTGGCGCGGCCCTGTCTCCGGCCGCGCCGCTCCGTGCCTAGCGTATCACATGAACCGAACATTTGGCATGACGCACGACGCGCGAAGCGGTGGAACCAAGAAAGTAATCCTCCAGCCCCGGCCGGTGCGAGGCGATGATGATGCAGTCCGCTTCGTGTTCCGCGGCAAACGCCACGATGGATCGGCCCGGATGGCCGACAACCACCGCCGGATGGGTGTTCGGCGCATCGCGGATCATGTGGTGCAACTCGACCGCGATCTCCTTGTGGAATTCGTTCAGGTAGTCCGGCGGGACGTATTGCGTCGCATAGCTGGGCAGATCTTCAAGCACGTGCAGCGCGGTGACCTTGCCGCCTTTTACCAGCAGCTTCTGGGCGATCTCCAGCGCGTCCTTCATGTCGTGCTCGTGGTCGAGCGCGACGCCCATGACGATGTGCTTGTACATCCCGCGGTCCTCTCCTGCTTGCAGGAAACAGGTTAGGGTCCGCGCACGGACCCTACCTTGACCTAAATCATGTGTTTCGCGCACGGATCTGGATCGGTGGCGAAGCGCCGCCGCGGCGCCCCACTCCCGTCCCGATTTGCTAGATCGGCTTGTCGCAGCGCGCCGTCACCACCACCGAGCCGCTGCACGGCTCCGGCCATTTCAGTTGCACGAGATCCTGCCCTGCGCCCACATTCGTGACCGTGCTGGGGAAGGCGTGAACAGCTTGACCGGATCCGTTAAGGATGTCGCCCTTCAGCGTTACAGCGCTGACCTGGCGCGCATAGCCGTCGAACGGCAGGTAGTCGCTGACATTCAGCGTCCAAGTCGTCGCCGCGGTCGCCTGGTTGAACTCCAGCGTCACCGGGTTGATCGTCGGCTGTGAGATGCCGTTGAAGGTATTGGCCTCGAAGGTCACGTTCCGCGTCCGCGACAGATCCAGCGGCGCGATGGAATCGTCGACGCTCTCGACCCGCGTGACATTGCCGTTCAGCGACTTGAACGTGTTGCCGACGACGCTGAGGCCCTGGATGAAATGATCCGGCCCATACGGCTTGATCACGATCCAGTTGAACCATTGCGCGACGTCGTTGCAGGTGAAGATGTTGCCGGTAAAGGTCAGGCCGCCAAACGAATACTCGTTGCTGAAACCGGGTTCGGCGTCGTGTTCGTTGGTCCACTCGACGAACGAGTTGTCCATGTAATTGCCGGTGATCACGGTCTTCATGTTCGGCTCGGTGAACACCATGCCTGCCACGCGCGGCCCGTCGGTCACCTCGTCGCCCTGGAACCAGTGATTGCCGACGATCAGGTGGCCGTTACCCTTCAGGATGCCGGTATGCAGGAAGCGCTGGAACCGGCTGTCGCGGATCTTGGCGTCGTTGGCGTTGACGTTGAAACAGATCGATTTCCGCGCGGTGGCGGCCAGCGACTGCTCGTCCGAGGCGAAATGGCAGCGGTCGATCTGCAGGTCCTGACAGCCGCGCCCGATCGAGGTGATGCCCCGGTCCTTGGGCCGCGTGAAAAAGCAGTCGCGCACGTGGAACGTCTCGCCGTTGGCGCACAGCAGGATCGCGCTGCCGAAGCCGGCGCACTGGAACTCGATATCGGTCATGGTGAATTTCGACAGCTTCACGAAGCCGCTGAAATCCAGCGCGTACTGGAACCGCGTGAAGGTGTAGGTCTGCGTCGCTGCCGGTCCCCACAGCGGCTGGCTCAGCGTCACCTCGCCCGCGCCGACATTCTTCTCCTTGACATAGACCTCGCGGCCGACGCCGGTGCCGGTGACCAGGCTGCCCACCTCGATATTGGCGACATTCGCCACGCCGGTCAGCTTCAGCGGGTTGTTCGCGTTGTAGCTGGCCTGCGAGGTCGCGGTCTGGTCGTTCCAGTTGCTCGACGAGACCAGGTTGAACTGGCCGTTGCGGATCACCCGACGGACCTCGAAGGTGTCCTTGTTGCTCACCGCAGCCTGCATGTCGATCGGGCCGTCCAGCTCGATCCGCCGTCCATTCATGTCGAGCGACTCGTGATCGGTGAAATTCAACAGCGCCTGGAACGCCTTCTTGAAGGCCAGAACTTCGTCGCCGAAGGCGTCGATATAGCCGTTGAGATAGAAATTCCGTCTCAGGATCAGCCGGTTGGCCTCGTCCATCGTCACCGTTCCGGCGAACCTCACTTCGCTCTCGAAGGTGAAGTTGCCGTTCAGCCGGTAGACCCCCTCGGGCACCAGCACCACGCGCCCGTCAGCCGCCGCATCCGCGGCCGCAAAGGCAGCGTCGTTGGCGAACACCCCGTCGCCGATCGCTCCGTAGTCGCGGACGTCGACCCAGTCCATCATTGTGCGCAGGAACACGCCGGTGATGTCCTCGATCACGATGTCGTCGATCCGCACGACGCCGCCATTGGCGCCGGTCAGGTCCAGTCCGAAATGCCCGTAGATCGGCGTGGTGCCCCAGACCATGTCGACCCCGGTACGATCGCCGGCGCCGACGATGGCGCTGACCTCGACCACTTCGCCGTAGGAAGTCAGCGCCACGCTCGGCCCCACCTCGGTCAGGCCTCCCACATGACCGCCGCCGCTGGCGCCGGCCCAACCGGCGATGCGGACGCTGGGCAGGTTGCCGGTGATCGCCTTCACCCGCGCGGTGATGCGCAGATAACAGCCCGGCAAAAGCGGCGTTTCGCCCATATAGCGCAGCTTCTGCGTGTTCTCGGTCTTGTTCAGTTCAAGACAGCCGCCGAAATCCTGGTCGGCCGGAACGAAGGCCGCGTCCAGCGCGCCGTCATAGGTGTCGGATCCCGGCGTGCCGTTCTCGCGCGACCAGACGTCCAGCCCGCCGGCAAAGGGCGGTGGCATCAACAGGACACCGTCGGTAATTGCCTTGTTCATCGAATAACCCCTTTCAAACCTCGATGCGTGTCCGGGGGCATCCCGCCAGGCCGCCGCCTGCGCACATGCCTCTCGAATACGTTCCACAGCTCATGGAAATGCCCGGACACGCGGCCCAGACGGTCAAAAGGGGTATCACGCCGGCCTGAACGGCGTGTTAACCATGCGTACGGTGGTGTGTGCCGGTGAGCCTCAGACGCCCACGGGTGGCGGTTCCAGCATCCATACGCCGTTGATCTTCCAGCCTTCCGCGCCGGGGATCATCTGGTATTCCAGCAGGTGATAGACGCCCTGGGCGTCCCGCACCAGAACCCGCTGGTGGAACAAGTTGCCAGAGCCGTTGAAGTCCTTGAACTGCACATCGGCGGGCCGCCAGACCATCGGGTAGCCGTTGCGCACCATCGCCCCGAAGTTCTCCGACGTCCCGAACAGCCGGCGGATGGTCGGCGAAGCATAGCTGAACGCGGTCTCGAAATCGTCGGCCCTGAACGCCTCGATCTGGCTGGAAATGACACCCTGGATCGCCTCGGCCTCGCCTTGCGCGCGGGCGGGTCCGGCAAGCGACACAGCGGTCAATGCGGCAAGCAGAATGCGCAGCATCGGATGTCCTCCTCGGGTGGCTCCATGCTACCAGATACGGACGCTCGCGCCGATCGGTTTCCGTGCGCCGCGCCGAAACGGCCCAAAGACCTGACGAAGCGCGATACTTTCTTGCCGCGAACCCGGGCCTATCCCAACCGCCCGTCCAGCCCCGCCTCGATCAGCGCGATGCTTTCCTCGATGCCGTAAAGCGCGATGAAGCCGCCGAACCGAGGCCCCTGGCTGGCGCCCAGCAGCACCTCGTAGAGCGCCTTGAACCAGTCGCGCAGCGGCTCGAATCCATGCTCCTTGCCGACGGCGAAGACCATCGACTGCAACTCCTCCGCATCGAGCCCGCCGTCCCAGGCCTCCAGCCGGTCGCGCAGGTCCTCCATCGCAGCCCGCTCGCGGTCGTCGGGCGCGCGGTACACCTTCGCCGGCTTGACGAAGTCGTTGTAATACCGCACCGCATAGCCCGCCGCCGCATCCAGGTCGGGATGCGTCTCGGGCGAGGCATCGGGCGCATAGCGCCGAACGAAGCCCCACAGCTGGTCCTTGTCCTCGGCCGCCGAGACCGAGGCCAGGTTCAGCAGCATCGCGAACGGCACGACCATGTTCGACTTCGGCACGTCGGCCCCGTGGATGTGGAACACCGGGTTGGCCAGCCGCGCCGCCGCATCCTGGCCCTCATAGGCGCGCAGCTGCTGGTGATACTCGTCCACGGCCTTCGGGATCACGTCGAAATGCATCCGCTTGGCGGTCTTCGGCTTGCCGTACATGAAATACGACAGGCTCTCGGTCGCGGCATAGGCCAGCCATTCGTCGATGCTCAGCCCGTTGCCCTTCGACTTCGATATCTTCTGGCCCTGGTCGTCGAGGAACAGCTCGTAGGTGAACACCTCGGGCGGCCTGCCGCCGAGGATCGAGCATATCTTCGAATAGATCGGCGTGTTCGGCGCGTGCTCCTTGCCGTAGGGCTCGAAATCCACGCCCAGCGCCGCCCAGCGGGCTCCGAAATCGGGCTTCCACTGCAGCTTCACGTGCCCGCCGGTGACGGGCAGGGTG